>JBCBXA010000038.1:0-24721 GCA_039816825.1 Pseudomonadota bacterium
AGTTTTTCTGTGATGGCGTCAGACCGACGTGCCGGTTCGAACGGCACGACACTTTCCGACTGTATCGACACTTGGCTCGGCGACGATCTTCTTCAGTCGCGCGTTCTCTTTCTCCAGGCTCTTCATCTCTGACAGCTGCGACCGGCCCATCCCGCCAAATCGCTTCCGCCAGTTGTAGTATGTCGCATCGCTGATCCCGACACTGCGACACGCCGAGGCTACGTCATCCCCGGCAGCGAGCTTCAACTCAATCTCACGCAGCAGCTTCAGCACGTCCTCGTCTGAATGTCGCTTCCTAGCCATGCCAAATCCCCCTCTCGCCGCCAATGTAATGGCCCAGTTCTAGGGGGGAAGGACAGCCAGATGCTCACTGCCACGGAGGCAGCTGCCTATCTTTCACTTTCACCGAGCACACTCGCTAAATGGCGGTGCTACGGCTCAGGGCCGGTGTTTCAGAAGCTAGGCAAGGCAGTTCGTTACCAGCGCAGCGCGTTGGACGCTTTCATGGCTGAAAACGAGAAGGCTTCAACGTCCGATTATGTGGCGTGATTGAAGCTCCAAATTGGACATATCGCCCAGCGATACTCCAAACGTCAAAATACCCCAACTCCAAAACGCCCAGCTCTCCCAGAGCTGGGCGTTTTGATCATTCGATTAGCTTGGAGACCAAATCATGTTCAGCTGCTTGACTTTGATCTTGGAGTGCATGGAGTGCCTCTGGTTTTAGATGGGTATATCGACGCAACATCTTCCAATCTTTGTGGCCGGTTATGAGTGCCACCTGTTCAATGCGTAGGCCAGCTTCAAAGAAGCGGCTTGTCGCTTCGTGACGGAGATCGTGGAAGCGCACATCATCGATCCCTACCGCCTTCCTACCGCGCCTGAAGGCAGCTCCGACGGACTTTGAGTTGTATGGGAACACCCGTCCTCTACCACCGGTCAGTATCTTCTGCTCGAGGAGTAGCTGCCATGCATCAATGCCGGAAAGGTTCAGGAGAGGAACCTTCTGATGATTGCCGTCTTTCTTGCGAGGGTCTTTGCGATCCTTGACCGTCACGATCTTGGTTTTGAAGTTCACATCATCCCAGGTGATCCGGCAGATCTCTTCTTGGCGCATGGCCGTGGCGACAGCGAAGCGAACAATGCGTGCCATGGGTACAATGGCGGGGGTGTTGTCAAAGTGCTCAATCAAAAGATCGAGCTCTTCCTCACTTGGTCTCCTGTCACGCTCATCTGATCGGCCAATCAAGCCGAGGCGGGTGAGCGCTGTCCGTGCCAGAGCGATGCTTTCTGTATCCACGGCAATCCCGTGAATTGCAGCTGCGTGGGTAAGAACAGTTCTGAGGTAGGAGAAGTCCACTGCAAGGGTGACAGGTCCTGCACCTTCTTTTGCGCGTTTCCTGCCAAACTGAATGAGCGTATGCCGATCCAGGTTCTTGATGAGAGTTGGACCAAGATCACGCCGTAGGGCTTCCATAACTGCTTGTTTGCTACGCCGCAGTGGCTTTCCGATCTCTCGCAAATCTTGCAGGTGAAGATCTATGAGGTGAGCAACCGTTCTTACCTTGCCCGAGGGCAACATGACGGGCGCTGTCCCGGCATCAATCATGGTCTCTATTTCACGCGCCCATGCGTCTGCGTGACCCTTCAAGCGGAAGGTTCTTGAGAGATAGCGTCCTTGTTTCCTCACCTGAACTCTCCAGCTTCCGCTTTTGAGTTTAATGACCGTTGCCATGTCGTGTGCACTCCCCTCCCGCGTGTGCAACCTGTGTGCACTGAGAGATCAAAAGTGGTACAAGTGTGTGCAATTTAGGGAAAAATAGTGCACACAGTTCTCGTTTTAGTCCATTGATATGTACCATAAATTATTGAAAAATAAAGAGAAAATATTGGCCATTGCGCCGATGATGGATTGGACCGACCGGCATTGCCGCGCGTTTCACCGTCAGCTGTCGAAGTCTGCCCTTCTTTATACTGAGATGGTGGTTGCGGATGCCGTGATCCACGGGGATCGCAGCAAGCTCTTGGGTTTTGCCGATGAGGAGCAGCCACTGGCGGTGCAGTTGGGCGGAAGTGATCCTGCCAAGCTCGCTCAGGCCGCCAAAGTTTGTGAACAATGGGGCTATAGCGAGATAAATCTGAATGTTGGATGCCCGTCAGACCGAGTGCAATCGGGTACTTTTGGCGCATGCCTGATGCGTGAGCCGGGGCTTGTTGCTGACTGCGTGGCGGCCATGCGCGCGGCGGTTTCCGATGCTTTGCCCGTGACCGTGAAATGCCGGATCGGTGTTGATGATCAGGATCCTGAAGAAGCATTGCCGGCCCTAGCAGAGAAGGTGTGGGCGACGGGCTGCGATGCACTTTGGGTTCATGCGCGAAAAGCGTGGCTGCAGGGCCTAAGCCCAAAGGAGAACCGGTCCATACCGCCGCTGGACTATGATCTGGTGCATAGGCTCAAGGCGGAGAACCCAGCCCGCTTCATAGGTCTCAATGGCGGTCTGACTGATATCGCTTCCTGTCAGCAAAATATCGGCGATCTGGACGGTGTTATGGTGGGCCGGAGTGCTTATCAAACCCCGGATATGCTTCGTGAGGTTGATCCCTGGCTGGCGGACGATGAGCCTGACGACTATTGGGACCATTCCCGCCGAACGATCCAACACATGGCGGACCATGCGGCGCGCCATATCGAGGCGGGAGGGCGGTTGCACCATGTCACCCGTCATATGACCGGTATGTTTGCTGGTCTGGCAGGGTCGCGCCAGTGGCGCCGCACGCTGGCTGAGCAGTGCACCCAGCAAGGGGCGATGCCGGACAGTCTTTTGGCGGCGTTTGAGACGCTTGAGCGTCAGCACCTCTCGGGTGAGGCCGCCTGATCAATCCGTCAGGATCAGCCTGTCTCGCTCGAAAGTGAAGGCGGACAGCGTGTTCAGGAATGTCATTCCCAACAGCGATGTTCTCAGATCGCCAGGCTGGGAGACAAGAACCTGCAGGTTTTGCCGCTCGATATCGCCTATCCGAAGAGTTGGTACTTCGGCTTGCGCCGCACGCGTGAGGCCGCCAGCAGTGGAAACAGGAATGGTGAAACGCAGTTGCTCAACATCAACGCCCACAGACTGTGCATCAGATGCTGTCAGAACGACGGCGCTGGCGCCCGTGTCCACCAGAAAGCGAACATCTGCGCTACCAACCTGGCCGGTGAGAACAAACTGTCCATTGTCGATGCGCGTCGTGGCTACCTGTATTTGCCCATCATCATTCAAGGACGAAATCGCTGAGCCCGGAACGAAGGACGATACTAGGCGGTCGCGCATGTCTGCAAACTCGAACCGATAGGCATAGGCCAGACCCAATATGAGAAAGATGCCTGCCCATAGTGCAAGGTTGCGCAGGTTCTCGGACAATGCCGTGCCATGGAACGCGCCCATACCGATCCAGATGCCTATGGCAGCCAGTGAAACCGCTGCTGCAAACTGTCCGGCTTGAATGCCGCCCACAGAGCCTTCGAGGCCAAGCAGTAGAAGAACGGTGAGGCCACCCAGAAGGATGACCAAAGGTAGTATGATGCGCATGTCGTTCGCCTTTCAGCCTTTAGGTAGCTATGACCGATTGCGCTTTCCAGCAGTAAACCGGGGCAAAGCCACGCTGATCAACTGCGCTGGCTTTGTCTCTCGCGGCGCTTTGTCAGGCGTCGTGGCGGCCTCTCCATCTGGGCCAGGCGTTCCGGAATGGCGATTACCAAGGTTCGGCGCTCATCCTCGCTCATGGATATCCAGCCCATGATTTCGTCTCCGGTCCGTCCGCAACCGAAACACCAGCCTGTTTTTTCATCGATTGAACATATCAGTACACAGGGTGACTCGACGGGCTCTTGCTGCGTATCGCTCACGACAAACCTCCCAAGGCGGCTGAAATACAAACAAGGCACGAGGTCTCCACGATTTGCTGGCCCGCGCCTAGAGTGTCTCCGGTGTATCCACCGAGCTGTTTGTCGCAGGCTCTGCAAAGTGCCAGAACGCCCGCTGCGGAGATCACCAAGCTGAGTGCCGTCGGCAGGATGCCAAACACCGGGGCAACCAGAAAGATCGCAATCATGACGGCCACGGCAAACGCGGTTGCGACGCCACTTGCGGACGGCGTGCCCTGACTGCGAGCCAGTCCATCGGCTCGTGCCGGTTGGCTTGTCCGCCACTGCCGCAGCATCGCAGCGCGCGAGATGCCAGCAATGCCAGCATACCCGATGCCGACCAGGACGGCGGAAGACGCGGCAATGAGGCTGGCAAGGGCCATGATTCTCAGCAGAACACCTACGATCAAACCGAGGGCTCCATAGGTGCCGATGGTGCTGTCGCGCATGATCTCAAGTTTTCGCTCTCTCGTGCGTCCGCCACCCAGACCGTCGCACAAATCTGCCAACCCGTCTTCGTGCAAGGCGCCGGTGCTGGCCATCATGGTGGCCACAAACAGAGTGGCGAGTGTAGGTGCGGGCAGGCTCGTTTGACCCAGAATTGCGAGAACAAGGACTGCAGGCAGTGCCGCGAGAAGACCTGCCAAGGGAAAGGCCCAGGCGAGGCGTCCCAGGGGCTCTGCCGGCGCAGCTTGATCAATCCGTTCGCGGAGCGACCAGAATGGCAGTCGCGAAAAGAAGGCAGCGACGCTGAGGACATCAACCAGGGGTTTCCTGAAATCCATCTCTTGCTCATCTTCCGTCCGCTTTGGTTCGCATTTTGAGCTTTAGCTCACCTGTCATTCATGTACCACAAGCGCTGAAACGAGAATCGTCCGGTGACCGAGAGTTTTCCATGAGCCAAACCACCATACCGTCTGCAACGGGCATGCCCTTCGATGACATTCGCGCCGTGGTGCAAAATCTTCCCAAGGGCGATGAAAAGGCCGTGGATGCGGTGCGCGCAAGAGATGCTCAACTGACCAAACCTGCAGGCAGTCTTGGCCGGATGGAAGAGATCGTTGAGTGGCTCGCCCGCTGGCAGGGCGGGTCGCCTGCGGTGACGCGCCCATTATGTGCCGTGTTTGCCGGTAACCACGGTGTCGCCGCGCGCGGCGTTTCGCCGTTTCCGGCATCCGTGACGCAGGCCATGGTGGAGAATTTCGCAGCTGGTGGCGCGGCCATCAATCAAATCTGCCTGACGCACGATCTGGGACTGAAGGTGTTTGATCTGGCACTTGAGGTGCCCACTGCTGATTTCACCAAGGAACCGGCGCTGGATGAACGGGCATGCGCGGCAACCATAGCGTTCGGCATGGAGGCGATCGCCGGCGGCACCGATTTGTTGTGCATTGGTGAGATGGGAATCGGAAATACAACGGTCGCAGCAGCCATCTATTGCGCCCTGTTCGGCGGTGAGCCGGAGGAATGGGTGGGGCCGGGAACGGGCCATGACCCGGCGGGCGTGCAGCTCAAGGCCGATGTGGTTCGAGAGGGTCTGGCACTGCACCAGAACCATCTTCATGACCCGCTTGAGGTGCTCCGCCGCCTGGGGGGACGTGAGTTCGCAGGTATGGCAGGTGCCATTCTGGCTGCAAGAACTGAAGGCATTCCTGTGATCGTGGACGGATATGTCGCCGGAGCGGCTGCGGCGGTGCTTTACAAGCTTAAGCGTGAAAGCGTCGACCATTGCCTGTTCTCCCACGTATCGGCAGAACCGGCGCACAAGAGGGCGCTGGATGCCATGGGCAAGACGGCCCTTCTTGATCTGGGGATGCGGTTGGGCGAGGGCTCGGGTGCAGCCTTGGCCGCCGGGATTGTTCGAGCCGCAGTCAATTGTCACACGGGAATGGCGACCTTTGAGCAGGCTGGAGTCGCCACCGCCGACTGATATCGGGCGAGCGGAGAGCGGGCTGAGCTAGCCTTTCGTCTTCCCACCAACGATGCGGTCCATCCGCGACCGCATCTGATCGCTTGCGGCGTCTGCCCGAACTGCTTCCTGTGCTTCCGGCATCGGCGTTGGCGTCTTCGGTGCATTGCCGACGTTCATGATGCGGGCGTTCTTCTGAGCAAGCTTCTGACGCCCATCGGTTTCCGCATAGGCTGGCATGTCCTGCATCACGCGCTTGGCGGGCAGCATAACGGTGACGGTGGTTCCCTTGCGCAGTTCGGATTTGAGGTCGAACTGGCCGTCGTGGAGCTTGACCATCGCTCGGACGATCGGAAGACCCAGCCCGGTGCCAGCCTCGGCATTGTCGATCGCAATGGAGCCTTGGCCGAAGGGTGACAGAACAACGGCAATCTCGTCTTCGGGGATGCCGGGACCATTGTCAGTGACGGAGAAGTACTGTCCGCCCGTGGCCGTCCAACCCAAGCGAAGCTCTATCCTCCCGCCTTTCGGCGTGAACTTCACGGCGTTGCTCAGGAGGTTCAGCAGAATCTGCCGGATTGCTTTCTCGTCGGCCCATATGCGGGGCAGGTCCGGCTGCAGCAGCGTAACCAATTCGAGATCTTTACCCTTGGCGCGCATTTCGATCATGTGAAGTGCGTCGTGGGCGATCTCATGCAGATAGACCTGGTCTTCCCGCAACTGATAACGCCCCGCTTCAATGCGCGAGAGATCCAAAATCTCGTTGATCAGTGACAGAAGGTGCGACCCCGAGTTGTGAATGTCCTTGGCGTAGTCGAGATAGTTTTCGTTCTCGATGGGCCCCAACATCTCTTTGGACATCACTTCTGAGAAGCCCAGAATGGCGTTGAGCGGAGTTCTTAACTCGTGACTCATGGCGGCGAGAAAGCGGGATTTGGCGAGATTTGCCTCCTCAGCCTGCGTTCTGGCCGCTTCTGACATGACACGAGCGGTCTCAAGACCGGTGATCAGCGCATCTTTCTCGACCTTGAGTTCCATGTCACGTTTGTGGCTGGCCATCAGACGGTCTGCTGTGGCGATGACGAAGCCCATGGCACCGGGCAGGATCAAAGCCATGATGACGTTGACGATACTGGCTTCGACGGCCAGCGCCGCAGAAAACGCAATGACCGGTAGCAGGCAGGCGGCAACGGCGCTGTGGCGTACCGAAGGTCCGATCTGAGCGAACTTCGCGACGTAGATGAGCAGGAAACCAAACAGGATTGGTCCGAAGACGACACTGGAGCCCGTGAACGCCAGGTAGCCGATCAAGCCAGTCCAGTTCAGCCCGATGATGAAGCATAGGAACAGGATCTGCTGCCGACGACGTCGTACGTTCAACTCCTTCACATCGTCGTCGCATATCCGGCGGCAGATGTTGATCATCAGGGCATGGGTGGCAAACTGGATCGAAATCCAGCCAACAGCCACGAACAGCGGGAGCCCGTGTGCGAGAATGAGGGCCAGTGATGCTGAAACTATGAGGAGAAGCGAGATGAACAGAGCAGCCGTGTAGTTGCGCGCAAACATGACCAGCATGTCCGGCTGCCAATCCACAGCGATCTCGTCATTGCCTGAAAGTTTGCTGCGGGCTTCCTTCACTGCGCTCTTTGCGCCACCGTCTTCGACAGCGCGGCGTCTGTTCAGCACGTTTTTGTCTGCACTACGAAGATTTTTCATTGAGAGCGAACAGTCAGCCATCCGAAAGAGTCCGGGCACTGTAAGAAATGCGGCCAAACGAGTGATTAACAGAATCGAAAAATTTGATGGTGTCAGTGTCCTCAGTCAGCCTGAAGCGGGGGACGGACTGCGCAATCTAGGCCATCGCGTTTCGGCTTGTCGGATATGTGTAGACGGCCCGCGCCAGGCTCCGTTGCCGCACGAGCCCAGACCGGTTTGCGTCCTGTCGTCGTCGGCAAGAATTGCCATCAGTGGCCAGGCACCCGGACTGCGGGTTCACAAGTCTGGCCGCCCCTTTACCGATCCATCAGGTGATCGGTTGCGCGACTGGATGCAAGTCGACGAAGCTACCTTCTACGATCCAAACAAGATTGCTATTGTCCCCATGGGGTTCTGCTTCCCGGGATATGATGCCAAAGGGTCGGACCTGCCGCCCCGGCGTGAGTGCCGAGAGGCGTGGCACGACGAGGTGTTCGCGGCGATGCCACAATTGCGGCTTGTGCTAGCAGTCGGCGGTTATGCGCAATCCTATCATCTGCCCAGTCGCCGGAATAGGGACGGCAAACCTCGAAACCTCACGCAAACTGTGGCCGCCTGGAGAGAATATCTTCAGCCTCGCAACGACGGCCCTGTGCCTGGAGCGGTGGTGATGCCCATCCCGCATCCTTCCTGGCGGAACAATGCGTGGTTGAAACAAAATTCCTGGTTTGAAGCTGAGCTGTTGCCAGAATTGCGTCAGCGTGTTTCAGAGTGCCTTGAAGCGGAATGAGTTTGCGCGAAAGGCAAGAGCGACATGGATCGCACCGATAAGAACATACTGGGACTTTTGCAGCGAGATTGCACGATGAGCGTCGCGGATCTTGCGAAGCGGGTTGGGCTTTCAACAACGCCCTGCTGGCGGCGTATTCAGAAGCTTGAGGAAGATGGTGTCATCAAACGCCGTGTTGCCGTTCTCGATCCAAGAGCCGTGAATGCCGGAGTCAACGTTTTTGTCTCAATCCGCACCAACACGCACTCCGAGGAATGGCTGAAACGTTTCTCCGAGGTTATTGGCGAGATGCCGGAAGTCATCTCATTTTACCGGATGAGCGGCGATGTGGACTATCTTCTGCGGGTGGTTGTGCCCGATATTGAGAGCTATGACGCCGTTTACCGGCGGCTGATCTCCAAGATCGACATTTCGGACGTGTCCTCATCCTTCGCTATGGAAGAGATCAAGAACACGACCGAATTGCCACTGGACTACATGGTGATCAGCAGGAGCTGATCTACTTTTCCAAGCGGGACAGCAGGGACGACGTGTCCCAGCGGTTGCCGCCCATGGCCTGTACATCGGCATAGAACTGGTCAACGAGGGCCGTCACCGGCAGGCGAGCGCCCATCTCCTTGGCCTGTTCCAGCACGATGCCGAGGTCCTTGCGCATCCAGTCGACGGCGAAGCCGAAGTCGTATTCTCCGTCGATCATGGTCTTGTGGCGATTTTCCAACTGCCACGATCCGGCTGCGCCTTTGGCGATGACATCGAATGCTTTTGGCGCATCCAGTCCTGCGGTTTTGGCAAAGTGCACGGCTTCTGAAAGCCCCTGTACAAGACCGGCAATGCAGATCTGATTAACCATTTTTGTCAGCTGACCACTGCCGACCGGCCCCATCAGACCGACCATCCGAGCGTAGGCAGAGATAATTGGCTCGGCTTTGGCGAAGGTGGCTTCATCGCCACCGCACATCACGGTCAGAACGCCGTTTTCGGCTCCTGCCTGGCCGCCAGAGACAGGTGCATCGATAAAGCCTGCGCCCAGTTTCTCGGCTTCAACTCCCAGTTCCTTGGCAACTGCCGCTGACGCCGTGGTGTTATCGATGAAAACGGCGCCGCTCTTCAGTGCGTGAAATGCGCCGTCCTGGCCAAGTGTAACTTCACGCAAATCGTCATCGTTTCCAACGCAGCAAAAGACAAAGTCTGCCCCTTCTGCGGCGAGGCGCGGTGTTGCGGCGTGGCTGCCGTCGAACTCCTGCGCCCATTTCTCTGCTTTCGCGGAAGTTCGGTTGTAAACGGTCACGTCGTGGCCGCCCTTGGTGGCGAGGTGACCGGCCATGGGGTAGCCCATGACGCCGAGACCGATGAATGCACATTTTGCCATGCTGATTTCTCCTTATGCGCCCCAACATGTAGTCGCGTGTCGAACTGTGAAGGCTATGGGGCGCTAAATTGGCTCAAGGGCCAGAACCTCACGAGATCTCCCGGTGCCACCGATGTTGCTTCTTCGGGGATTTCTATCAGGCCGGTGGCCGCCTGAAGTCCCGAGATGAGCCCAGATCCGTCTCGTTGAAACTTTATGGCGGTGGTGACTCCGTCGCGGTTTTCCAACCAACCACGATAGAGTTCTCGTCGATCTGGCTTTTTCTTTGTGACCTCAAAGCCCGCCGGCACGGTAATGCGCTGTGGTTCCGGCCAAGTCGCACCTGCCATATGAAGGAGGGCCGGGTGCACAAACAGGCACCAGCAAATGAAGACTGCAACCGGATTGCCGGGAAGGGCGAAAACGGGGACCTGGCCTATCTGGCCCATCATCATCGGGCGGCCAGGCTTGATCGCCAATTGCCAGATATGAGACTTGCCCAAGCGGTTCAGCACGGTTTGAAGATGATCGGCGTCTCCCTTGGATGCGCCGCCGGAGGTCAGGATGACGTCGAACCTCTCCGCCGCTGAAGCTAGAGCTGTTTCGACTTCACTCTCCTCGTCTGCCATGGTGCCGAGGAAATGCAGCTCGACGGGCATGTTCTTCGCCATGGCGATCAACATGGGGGCGTTGGCATCAAAGACGGCACCGGGCGGTAGTTCTTGGCCCGGCGCGCGTAACTCGTCGCCGCTGGAAAGAAGCCCGACCTTGAGTCTCTTGAAGACTGGCACTTCGGACACGCCAGCCGACGCCAGGCGGGCGATGTCCCGAGGGTTCAGAACTTCGCCCTTGCTCACCAGGCCATCGCCAGGATTCAGATCTTCCCCCATTTTTCGGATGTTCGATCCGGGTCTTGCGCCAGCCGGTATCAAGACGGTCATGCCATCTTCAGAGACCCTGCAATCCTCCTGCATCACCACGGTGTCGGCGCCCTTCGGCATGACGGCGCCGGTGAAAATCCGTGCCGCCGTTCCCTGTTGCAAAACCGGATGCTCCTGCTGTGCCCCAGCTGCAACGCGTGATGAGACCTGAAGCTGTGTGGCAGTGTCTGCCTCGGCCAAGGTGTCGAAAGCGAATGCGTATCCATCCACCGCTGAGTTGTCGAAGGCTGGTATTGGGCGGGCGGCCGTGAGCGGCTGCGCAGCGATCCGCCCCACTGCGTCCGTCAGATCAACGTCGATGCGCTCGACCAGTGGGCCCAACCGGGTCCGAAGGATGTCGATTGCCTGATCGTATGTCAGCCTGTCGCGGTCATGGACGAAACAATCGTCTTCGATTCTCCAAACTGGTTCAGCGGTCATGGCCTGGCCCGGTCTTTGAGGTCTGACAGCAGGACATCGACCAGAGATGAAATCTCGTCCCTGTCGAAAACTGGCAATGCTTCCTTCGCCAGAGGTCCCAAGCCGTTGCCGCAGGTTACGAGAGCCAGGGTTCCGGGATAGACTTCATCCTCATCTCCACTGACGAGCATGAGTTTGGGATGGGTCTCACTCTTCCAGCCTTCCACCAATACGATGTCATGACTGTCCAGACGATTGATCAACGATTGCAAAGATGGCTCGCCAAGCCGGACCGAACGGATCTGTACGTTCTGCTGAGATGAGGCCACGATGGTTTCAACGGCGCCGGCCGATCGATGGCGGTGACTGTCCGTTCCCTCCACGTCAGTGGTGAAGTCATGGTGAGCGTGCTTGAGCGTTGCGACGCGCAGCCCGCGTTCGGTCAGTTCTCGCACCAGTCTTTCCACCAGAGTTGTCTTTCCCGTGTTTTTCCACCCGGCCACGCCGAAGATGTTGCGCGGCCACTCAGACATGGGTCATGTGCCGTTGGCGCCATCGGGCGTGCGCCTCGTCCAGATCGGCTGGCGTGTTGACGTTGAAGAAAGCGTCATCGGCAGCGCTGGCGGGCAGCTCCACCATGGAGAGGTCGTGTTTCTTCGCAAATGCCATCACCTTGAAGGTCTCGGCGGCGTCGATGAAGGATGACAGGCTGGAACGCAGACCAACAGGCCACATCCCGAAAAGTGGCTGGGGGTACTGGCCAGTTCGCAAAATGCGGACCTCGCCATGGCTTTCCATCAGCCGATCCACCAGGTCGGTCGGAAAGAAAGGCGTGTCGCCAGCTGTCGTCACTATGTGGGTAAATCCATGGTCCGATCCGTAGATCATGGCCGCCTCCAATCCAGCGAGAGGGCCCGCTGATCGGCCTGGTCTGTCTGGTGCGATGCGTCGCAACTTGTTTGACAGAAGGCCCTGTTTTTCTTCGGGAATGTTGACCACGACATCCTGCACTTGTGCGTGCAGTCGGGACGTTATGTGGCCCAGAAGCGTTCCACTCTCCCACGGCGCAGCGAGCTTGTCTTGACCCTTCATCCGGGTGGATTGCCCACCGGCTATCACTGCTCCCAAGAGTTTCATCTCAGGCAACCTGCGATGCGGATGTTCGGATCAGGCGATGGGGATGTGCCATGGCGAGATAACGCTCGCCGCGTGCTCTGCCGATGAGGGTCAGTCCAGCCTGTCGGGCGAGTTGCACCCCGGAGGCCGTGAAGCCGGAGCGCGATACCAAAATGGGAATGCCCATCATGACCGTCTTGATCACCATTTCGCTTGTGAGCCGACCGGTTGTGTACAGCATCTTGTCTGCCCCGGTTGTACCGGTCTGATGCATCCAGCCTGCCACTTTGTCGACGGCATTGTGTCGGCCCACATCCTCCATAAAAACCAATGGCTTGGACGATGTGCACAGCACAGTGCCGTGGATTGCGCCGGCCTCGAGGTAGAGGGACGGCGTCGTGTTGATGGCAGCGGTCAAAGCCGAGAGCTCCGCCGTCGTGATGGCTGTGGCATTGCCCTCAAGACTGCGCGTCTCGAAATGGTCCATCACGTCGGCAAACACGGTTCCTTGCGCGCATCCCGATGTTCTGACCCGCTTCTGCATTGCCGCTTCAAAGTTGGTTGGGTGCTCTGTGCGGACCACGACAACACCCAGTTCGTCGTCAAAATCGACCGCCGTGACAGGATTGTCAGCTTCCAACATGGCCTGATTGGCCAGAAAACCGAGCGCTAGCCATTCTGGATGATCTCCGATCGTCATAGCGGTTACCACTTCCCGCGCATTCAGAAACACGGTCAGTGGCTTTTCGTTGACGATGAAGACTTCTTTCTCAGCGCCGGTTTCGTCCTCTGCCACAAGCGTTTCGCAAACGAGCGGTGTCGGCTTGGGCGGGGGGACGATGTACAGGTCTGGACGTGTCAGCCGCTTGCTCATAACGATGTCCTAGCTGGCAGCATTTGCGCTGCCAAGCCGATTTGAGACCGAACGAGGACGATCCAGCATGGCTGAACACAGTTCGGTGGGTCCGCCATCTGGCATAAGCGTCGCGCCGGACAAGGATGCCGTCACGATCACATGGACAGATGGGCGGGTTGATCAGTTGACCGCGGAGCAATTGCGGGTCTGGTCTCCTTCGGCGGAAGTGCAAGGACACGGCCCCGGTCAGGCCGTCCTGCAAACGGGAAAGCGGAACGTCCGCATAACCGGCGCCGAGGCGGTGGGGCGGTACGCCGTCAGGTTGATCTTTGATGACGGCCACAACACGGGCATCTACTCCTGGTCTTTCTTGAAACGCGTTGGGGAGAACAGCTCAGAGATGTGGGCTGACTATCTGCAAGCGCTGAGGGACGCCGGAGCCAGTAGGGACGGCTAATCTGCCGACCTTTATTTTGCTGCGTTCTGCCGTTAGCCTGACTGCGCAGGAATAACTGCGCCAACTGAGTCTTCGGTGATCCTGTGTCTGATAAAAAAAGCCCCGACTTGCTGAAGTCTTCCCTCCGGCTGCTGGCCACCGCGCAGTTTCAATCCGAACTCGAGCACTATGTTTCAGCTGCCCTGTTGGTTCATGCGGTGCCCGTGGACGGAGTCGTGCGCGACGAGGAACTGGAAGCCATCCACCGCATTTTGTGCGAGGACTTTGATCTGCCGGACCAGCAGGTCGAGAACCTCATTTTCATGATGCAGGATGCGGATCGTCGCCAGGGATTTTATGACGAAGTGTTGGAGTTGGCGCGCTCGGAGCTCGCCCACGCCGAAAGGCGCAATCTGGTGAGCCAGATGTGGGAGGTCTGCTTTTCAGACGGACATTTGCACGAGGCGGAAGGCAACCTCGTCATGCAGGCCGGTGTCGATATGGGGTTGGACGTCGAAGAGGCGATTGCCTTGATGACCACCAATAACTGAGGCCGGAACACGGCATCAGGTTCTCAACTCATACTGTATGATGGTGGGTGATACTGGGATTGAACCAGTGACCCCTGCCGTGTGAAGGCAGTGCTCTCCCGCTGAGCTAATCACCCGTTGGCGGAGCTATAGGGGTGAGGGCGAGAAACTGTCAAGCAGAGCGGTGTTCAGAGATGAGCTGTTCGATCTTATCGACTGATATGTCGTGCCAGATCTCAATCACCAGATCAGGTTTGAGCTCGGCGATAGGAACATCGGTATAGCCAAAGGGAACCCCAATAACGGGTATGCCTGCCGACCGGGCACCCGCGACGTCTGATACAGAGTCGCCAAACATGATGGCTTGGCGCGGGTCCCCGCGGGCCGCCTCTATGGTCGAGAGCAGATGCCGTCCATCGGGTTTCCGATATGCAAAAAGGTCGCCACCGCAAACGGCATCGAACAGACTGGTCTTTTGGAGGCAGGCCAGAAGTCGGTCTGCCAACGCCTGGGGTTTGTTTGTGCACACGGCGGTGGCCCAGCCTGCGCGGCGAAGGTCCTGCACCAACCCCAAGACGCCGTCGAAGAATACCGTATGGCCGGGCATATGGGTTTCGTAATGCTCCAGAAACAGCGGATGGAGTTCAGCCATCAACTCATCGGTCGGTTTGACATCATGGGCCTTCAGCGTTCGCTCAATCATGACGCGACCGCCCTGACCCACAGCGAAGTTCAAAAAATCGAGGCTCACGGGCGGAATGCCAATGGTCGCGACGGCATGGTTCAGGCTGTCACGCAAATCCGGGCCGGTGTCGGCGAGGGTTCCGTCAAGATCAAAAAGCGCAATGGGTTTGCTCATGGGGTGCCAGTAGCCAAGTCCGTGCAGCAGGTAAACGCGGAGATGTAGGTAAGCGTGGAAAAGATCCGTCGACCGTGCCGGGCCGTGCTGTTCGTGCTTTTGCACCTCCCACAAAGCGGCTAAGCGACTGCCAACGGGGGCACCATGAACTGCCAACAGGGGCACCATGAAAGGCAGGTCGGCCATGACAGATCTAAAGGCTGCAGTGGGGGAGGCCGCTGCCAAGCGCGTGACTGACGGCATGAAGCTGGGAATCGGTACTGGCTCGACGGCTGAAGCGTTTGTGCGGGCGCTGGCCGTTCGCGTCAGAGACGGCTTGCAGATCGTAGGCGTACCCACATCGATCCGCACCGCCAATCTGTGTGCGGAACTCGGGGTGCCTCTGACGAGCCTCGAAGAAACGCCCCAGCTCGATCTGACAATCGATGGCGCGGACGAAATTGGCCCGGACCTGGTGTTGATCAAGGGTGGCGGCGGCGCGCTTCTGCGCGAGAAAATTGTCGCCATGGCATCTGACCGAATGCTGGTCATCGCCGATGAAAGCAAACTGGTGGATCCCCTGGGAGCCTATCCGCTTCCCATTGAGGTCACAGACTTTGGTCTTGCGGCGACGGAAAGCGCCATTCGCCAGGTGGCGGACGATATGGGTCTGGATGGTCCACTTCGCCTGCGGATGGAGGGCGAGCAGCCTTTCCGGACCGATGGAGGACACCTCATCCTCGACGCATCTTTTGGCCGCATTGTCGAACCAGAAGCCCTCGCATCGAGACTAAACGCCATTGCAGGCGTGATGGAGCATGGATTGTTCGTCGATATTGCTACTGAAGCCCTTGTGGCAGGTGGCGAAGGTGTGAAATTACTGCCTCGCTGATGCGGATCGGTGAGCTGCGTCCGATAACAGTGTTGTTTTCGCGGCGGTATTAAGGAAGTTCGAAAATGCAAAACACTCAACGCGGTTCCAACCGGTTTGCGGCAACAGCGCTTGGACTTGGACTGGCTGCACTCGTGGCTGGATCAGGCCCTGCCATCGCGCAAGACATATCCGACAGCCATCTGGCCGCCGCCCGCGCCACAGTTAATGCCTCTGAGGCGACTACTCGTTTCGACATTATTCTTCCTCAGGTTCTTCAGGACGTGAAAACGCGGTTCATTTCCAATCGTCCTGATCTTGAGAACGAGATCACGGAAGTGGCCAATGAAGAAGCCATCGCTATTGCCTCCCGTCGCGCCGACCTTGAGCGCGAAGTGGCTACCATCTTTGCCCGTGTTTTTTCTGAAGCTGAGCTTCAGGAACTGGAGGCTTTTTATTCGACAGAGGTTGGCAAGAAGCTTTTGGCGGAAACCGATGTCATCGGGCGCCAGATCCTTGCTGCCAGCCGCGTCTGGGCAAATGGCATAGCTCGTGACCTTGAGGTAAACGTGGCGCGCAAGCTGGATGAACAGTTTGGTGCGACCGTTGAGCCTGCGGAAGAAGCCGCGCCGGCCGACGGTGCTGAGGCCACACCAACTCAATAAATCAATGTCAAAACAGGTGAGGGCGGTGTCGATGAGCCTGGCTCATGACGGTGCCTAAGCTGGGGCGCTAACATGGCTGAATTCGACTACGATCTCTTCGTAATTGGTGGCGGTTCCGGCGGTGTCCGCGCAGCTCGCGTTGCGGCTGGCCTGGGGAAACGCGTCGGCATTGCCGAAGAGTTCCGCTACGGCGGCACCTGTGTGATCCGTGGGTGCGTGCCCAAGAAACTCTATGTTTACGCATCACAACAGGCTGAGCATTTCGAAGACGCTGTGGGCTACGGGTTCTCTGTTGGTCCGCACAGCTTCGACTGGCCCACCCTTGTTGAAGCCAAAGATGCCGAAATTGACCGGCTGGAGGGTCTTTACCGCAAGGGGCTCGACGGCAACGGAGCTGACATCTTCGACAGCCGGGCTGTGCTCACCGGACAGCACTCCATCAAACTTGTTTCTGAAGACCGCGAAGTCAGCGCCGAACGCATACTGATAGCGGTTGGCGGGCGTCCCAACCCCCATGCCGCTCTGGAAGGCCACGAGCACTGCATCAGCTCGAATGAGGCGTTTGATCTCGAAGAATTTCCCAAGAAGATCATCATCGCAGGTGGCGGTTATATCGCCGTGGAGTTTGCCGGCATTTTTGCCGGTCTGGGCGCCGACGTGACGCTGCTCTATCGTGGCAGGGAGATCCTGAGCCGGTTCGATCATGACATGCGGGTGAATCTGCATGAGGAAATGACGCGCAAAGGCATTCGTATCATCACTGAAACGGTGTTCAGCAAGATCGAAAAGCCTGAGAACCGCAGGTTGAGGGCGACGTTGAGCGATGGGCGGGAACTGGAGGCCGACCAGATCATGCTCGCTCTGGGCCGTTTGCCCAACACGGCTGAGCTCGGGCTCGAAACAGCTGGCGTGGAAACCGGAAAGCGCGGCGAGATCATCGTTGATGAGTATTCCCGCACCAATGTGCCGCACATTCTCGCTGTCGGGGATGTCACAGACCGCGTGCAACTCACGCCTGTGGCCATCCATGAGGCCATGTGCCTGATTGAGACCGAGTTCAAAGACAATCCGACCAGCCCTGATCATGACATGATCGCGACCGCTGTCTTCTCTCAGCCTGAGATCGGGACAGTTGGGCTGAGTGAAGAAGCGGCGGCAGCGAAGTATGCGAACCTGTCCGTGTTCCGCGCGCGTTTCCGACCCATGAAATATGTGCTCCCGAAGCGAGACAGCTATGCGGTCATGAAGCTGATCGTGGATGAGCAGAGTGACAGGGTCGTCGGTGCGCACATTCTGGGGCCGGAAGCAGGTGAAATGGCTCAGCTGCTTGGGATCATTTTGAAAGCTGGCTGCACCAAGGCGCATTTCGACGCGACGATGGCCTTGCACCCCTCAGCGGCCGAAGAGCTGGTGACCATGTATCAACCCACCTACCGTGTGGTGGATGGCAAAAAGGTAGACGGCTAGGGCCGAGCCCGCCTCGGTCAATACCAAGCTGCAACTTTCCACCATTGGTGGCATTGGAATGCGCTTCGAAGGGCGTATAAGGGCCTCTGCGCAGGCGCATGGGCGCCGCATATTCAAACATCCTGATAGGGAACAAAGCGATGTCTGCTAACTGGTCACCACGGTCCTGGCGCGAAAAGCCAATTCTGCAGGTGCCTGCTTATCCAGATGCTGCCGAACTTGAACGCACTGAGGAACGACTGGCGTCGTTCCCTCCGCTCGTTTTCGCTGGTGAGGCGCGGGCACTTCGCAAACAGTTGGGCGAAGTTGCAAAGGGGAACGCTTTCCTTCTGCAGGGTGGTGATTGTGCCGAGAGCTTCGCGGAGCATGGCGCGGACAACATCCGCGACTTCTTCCGCCTGTTCCTGCAGATGGCAGTTGTGCTCACCTATTCCGGATCCAAGCCTGTGGTGAAAGTTGGTCGCGTCGCTGGCCAGTTCGCAAAGCCGCGCTCGTCAGACAATGAGACCAAGGGTGATGTGACGCTGCCCAGCTATCGTGGCGACATCATCAACGGCATTGGCTTCGACGAGAAAAGCCGTGTGCCGGACCCTGAGCGCCAGATCATGGCATACCGCCAGTCTGCGGCGACGCTGAATCTACTCCGGGCTTTCGCCCAGGGTGGCTACGCCAATCTGGAGATGGTCCAGCAGTGGATGCTCGGTTTTGTGCGTAACAGCCCGCAGGGCGAGCGCTATGCCGATCTGGCTGAACGTATCTCGGAGAGCCTCAACTTCATGCGGGCCATCGGTTTTGCCGCCGAGGATCATCAAAAGCTCCGTGAGACCGATTTCTACACCAGCCATGAAGCACTACTGCTCGGCTATGAGGAAGCGTTGACGCGGATGGATTCAACCACCGGCGAGCATTACGCCACATCCGGTCACATGATCTGGATCGGCGACCGCACCCGTCAGCCAGATCATGCCCATGTGGAGTACTGCCGTGGAATCAAGAATCCGGTTGGCCTCAAGTGCGGCCCGTCCACCACGCCGGTCGGCCTGCTTGAGCTGATCGACATTCTCAATCCAGAGAACGAAGCCGGTCGCCTGACGCTGATCTGCCGCTTTGGCGAAGAGAATGTGGCCGGCCATCTGCCGCAGCTCATTCGCGCCGTCAAAGCCGAGGGCCGCAACGTTGTATGGTCGTGCGATCCGATGCACGGCAACACCGTGTCGATGAACGGCTACAAGACTCGACCGTTTGACCGCGTGCTGGGCGAAGTCGAGCATTTCTTCGACATCCACCAGGCCGAGGGAACCTATGCGGGTGGCGTTCATTTCGAGATGACCGGCAAAAATGTGACCGAGTGCACCGGTGGTGCCGTCGCGATTACCGGCGATGATCTCAAGGACCGTTACCACACGCATTGTGACCCACGTCTCAATGCCGATCAGGCTCTGGAGCTGAGTTTCCTGATCGCAGAGCGCCTCAAGCGTCAGCATGAGGAAGACGCCGCCAAAGCCGTCGTCAATGGCTGACACGGCTTCCGCTGAGCCCTTTGCAACCGGGCGGTGCCTTTGCGGCGCCGTCAGTTTTGCTGTCCGTGGACCGGTGCGCGAAGTGGTTGCCTGTCACTGCAAGCAGTGCCGAAATCAGACTGGTAGTTTTGTGATGGCGTCTGCGGCGCGGGCGGTAGACGTGTCCATCACTGGCGAGGAACACGTCCGCTGGTTTTCTGCCTCACCTGAGGCTGAGCGGGGCTTCTGCTCAACCTGCGGATCGCTTCTGTTCTGGCGGCCCGAGGGCGGCGACAGTCTGTCCTTGATGGCCGGGGCCTTTGACGAGCCATCCGTGTTGCGGACGGCGGGCCATATCTTTTGCGCCGACAAGGGCGAGTACTACGAAATCCCGGACGACACGTTGCAGTTCGCGCAAGCTGACAGCGGCGAATTGCGCGTCTGGATCGAGCCCGCAGCCCAATAGCGTTTCGCCGCAATAGACAGCGGTGATGGTCAGGCCTAAACCGCTGCTATGAGCATCTCGACACCCCCCGATATTCTTCGCATCGCCATGGTGCAGGCCAACCCGACAATGGGTGATGTGGCCGGCAATCTGGCGTTGGCGCGTGAGTGCCTTTCTGATGCCAAACGGCAGGGCGCAGACCTCGCCGTCTTCACCGAGCTGTTCCTCTGCGGCTATCCGCCGGAGGACCTTGTCCTCAAGCCTGCGTTCATCGACGCCTGCATGCATGCAGCGGAGACGCTGGCAAACGATACCTTGGACGGGCCCGGTGCGGTGGTCGGCGTGCCATGGCGAGATGAGCACGGCCTGTTCAACGCCGTGGCCGTTTTGGACGGGGGAAAGATCACAGCGATCCGTAAAAAGGTCGATTTGCCCAATTACGGCGAGTTCGACGAGAAGCGCGTCTTCACTGCTGCGGATCCACAGGGGCCTGTGAATTTCCGCGGGATCCGCCTTGGGATACCCATTTGCGAAGATATCTGGGGCGATCTGGGCGTTGTGGACGCTCTTGCCGAGAGCGGTGCCGAAATGCTGCTGGTGCCGAACGGTTCCCCTTACTACCGCAAGAAGGTGCCAGTCCGTCAGCAAGTGGCGGTGCGGGCTGTCGTTGAGTCCGAACTGCCGCTTCTGTACACGAACCAGCTCGGTGGGCAGGACGAACTGGTGTTCGATGGTGCCAGCTTCGTGCTGAACGCGGATTCAAGTCTCGCCGTGCAACTGCCCCAGTTTGAAGATGCCGTGGCTTTGACAACCTGGCGCCGCACGGATGATGGCTGGCGCTGTGATGACGGGGTCAAAGCCGTCATCGACGAAGCGGAGGAGGCAGACTGGCGCGCCTGTGTCTTTGGGCTTCGGGACTACGTGAACAAGAACGGCTTCTCCAACGTCGTGTTGGGTCTTTCCGGCGGTATCGATTCAGCGATCTGCGCGGCGATGGCTGTGGACGCGTTGGGAGAAGAGCGCGTTCGATGCATCATGATGCCCTATCGCTACACCAGTGAGGACAGCCTTTCCGACGCAGCCGCCTGCGCGAAGGCGCTTGGCGTGCGTTACGAGATCGTTCCGATCGAGCCGCCTGTGTCTGGCTTCGCGGCTGCCTTAGACAGCCTGTTTGAAGGCACCAAGGAGGGTGTTACCGAAGAGAATTTGCAGTCGCGCACTCGAGGCACGCTGCTGATGGCTGTTTCCAACAAGTTTGGCTCCATGGTCGTGACCACTGGCAACAAGTCCGAGATGAGCGTGGGATATGCCACGCTTTACGGGGACATGAATGGGGGCTTCAACCCAATCAAGGACCTCTACAAAATGGAGGTCTACAAGCTGTCGGCTTGGCGCAATAAACACGTGCCGCCAGGCGCGTTGGGCCCGTCGGGCGAGGTCATTCCGGCCAATATCATCTCAAAGGCGCCCTCTGCAGAATTGCGGCCGGATCAGACCGATCAGGATTCGCTGCCTGAATACCCAGTTCTTGACGACATTCTGGAGTGTTTGGTCGAGCGAGAGATGGGCGTGTCGGACATTGTGGAGCGCGGCCACCTTCGCGAGACGGTCGAGCGGATTGAGCATCTGCTTTACATTGCTGAGTATAAGCGGCGGCAGTCTGCGCCGGGTGTGAAGATCACCAAGAAGAATTTTGGCCGTGACCGCCGTTACCCGATCACCAATCGCTGGCGTGACCGCAGTTCGGACGCCTCTTGAGCGATGTGCTGACATTTCTGCGGTCCAACGCTCGATGGCTCGCCGGCGGATTTCTACTCACCGTTCTGTCTGGCTTCGGTCAGACCTTCTTCATTTCGCTCTGGGCGCCTGAGATCAAGGCAACCTTCGGTCTGACCGATGGCAGCTGGGGCTGGGCTTACATGATCGCCACTCTGGGAAGTGCCATCACTCTTGTGCAGCTTGGCCGCGTTGTGGACAGCGCTCGCATCGCCCATGTTGCCGTGGCCGTTTGTTTGGCGCTCGCTGCGGCGAGTTTTGCCATGAGCCAGATTGCAGGGTCCGTCATTTGGCTCATCGCGACGGTCTATGCGCTGCGTCTGTTCGGGCAGGGCATGCTGACCCACACGTCCATGACGGCCATGGGGCGCTGGTATGTCGCCAATCGGGGCAGGGCGGTATCCATTGCTGCCGTTGGCCATCAAGGGTCTGAACTGATCTTTCCTCTCGCTTTCGTGGGGCTGGCAGCCCTTGTGGGGTGGCGCGGCAGTTGGGTGACGGCGGCCTTGGTCTTGGTTGCCTTTGCGCCAATCCTCTACTGGCTTCTGCACGTGGAGCGCGACCCTGTGGCCAGCGAGCCGCCGCGGAAAGATGACGCTCCCATTCGGCATTGGACGCGCAGTGAAGTCTTGCGGGACCCGCCATTCTACCTTCTCCTGGCGGGCCTCCTGTCTCCGGCATTCATCGGCACCTCCGTCTTCTTCCATCAAGCGCATCTGATGGAGATGAAGGGGCTTTCCCGAGAACTCTTCGCCGCCGGTTTGGGCCTCATGGCCATCGTCACCTTCACGTTTGCACTTGTTGCTGGCGCATTGGTGGATCGCTTCACGGCGGTGCGGATCGCGCGTTTCTATCTGCTGCCGCTGGGTGCCGGCTGCGCCGTGCTTTCCATGGTGGATGCCGCATGGGGCGTGATGGGCTTCATGGTGCTCATGGGCGTCAGCTATGGCTTCTCCTCGACCATTACGGGGGCTGTCTTGCCAGAGATTTACGGCACGCAGCATCTGGGTTCGATCCGTGCTGTGGTGGTGGCCAGCATGGTGTTGCTCACGGCAGCTGGTCCGGGCCTCACCGGTTCGTTGATCGATGCTGGCATCACCTTCGAGACCCAGCTTCTGTTCATGGCGGGCTACTGCCTGTTCGCCACCTCCCTTTTGGTCCGCATTTCCATCGTCATGATGCACCGATTGGCCCATCAGCGCGACGCGGCGCTTGCAGGCTCCGCCGCGCTCCGCTAGCTCCCCATCATGACAGAAAACACATCCCCCATCGTCCGTTTCGCACCGTCACCAACGGGCAAGATCCACATCGGCAACGCACGTACCGCGCTCTTCAACTGGCTTTATGCCAAGTCGAACGGCGGCAGCTTCATCCTTCGCTACGACGATACGGATGCCGCTCGTTCGACCCGCGAGTTTGCCGATCAGATTTTGGTGGATCTGAACTGGCTCGGCATCGAGCCTGACCGCATAGAGCGCCAGTCCGAGCGCTTTGCCAGCTATGACGCAGCTGCGGAGAAGCTGAAGGAAGCCGGTCTTCTCTATCCTTGCTACGAAACTGCGGATGAGCTCGAGCGCAAGCGAAAGCGCCTTCTGGCGCGGGGTCTGCCGCCGATCTATGGCCGTGAAGGTTTGACACAAACCGATGAAGAACGGGCGGCCTTTGAGGCCGAGGGTCGCAAGCCGCACTGGCGCTTTAAACTTCCAAACCATGATGAGGGTGATGTGAATGCCCTCAAGCGCACCGATGTAACCTGGAATGACCTGGTGCGAGGCGAGCAGAGCGTCGATCTTGCATCCATGTCAGACCCGGTTCTCATCCGTGGCGATGGCACCTATTTATACACGCTTCCAAGCTGCGTCGATGATCTGGAGATGGGCGTGACTACCATCATCCGCGGTGATGACCACGTGACCAACGCAGGGGCGCAGATCGCTCTGTTTGAGGCTTTGGGCGGCGAGGCACCCGGTTTTGGGCACCATAATCTGCTCACAACCGCCAGCGGAGAAGGCCTTTCGAAACGCCTTGGCTCGCTGTCCTTGGAGAGCCTTGCTCAAGACGGCTATGAGGCGATGGCCGTAGCGTCCCTAGCCACTTTGATCGGCACATCCGAGGCTGTGGAGACGGTTGACGAGATGGCGTCTTTGATTGCGCGCTTCTCGGTCGCCAACAGCACGAAATCGGCGGCCAAGTTTTCGACAGAAGAGCTCGACGCCCTCAACGCCCGGTTGGTGCATGAGCTGAGTTTTGAGGCGGTGTCAGGGCGCTTGTCGGCGGTGGGTGTTAATGGGCCAAAGGCTGAGGCCTTCTGGATGGCGGTGCGTGACAATCTTGACCGTGTTCCGCAGGCAGCAGACTGGTGGAGTGTTGTGGCAGGAGAGTTGGAACCCGTCATTGAGGACGAGGACCGTGAGTTTGTCGTTCAAGCTCACAATGCCCTGCCGGCCGGCGAACCTGATTCCGACACGTGGGGCGCTTGGACCAAGGCTTTGAAGGCTGAGACCGGGCGCAAGGGAAGGGGCCTCTTCATGCCTCTCCGCAAGGCGCTTACAGGCAAGAGCCATGGGCCTGAACTGGGGCCGCTGCTTCCGCTTATTGGTCGGGAAAGAATTTTGGCCCGACTAGGCGGATAGTCCGTTCTTGGGTCCCGGCGACAGTGTCGCCCTGCGGATCGGGCTTCGCGAGCAACGCTCGTGCTTTCGCTAGGGTCAGATTGCCAACAGCATTCAGCTGCTTTTCCGGGCTTGCGTCTGGTTCCGGACGCCAGTCTGGAAGGACAAATGAGAGGCTTCCATCGGCGTCAGCGGACTGTCCATTTGGAAAGTCCTTGATTCCGTCATCGGGGCGCAGGCTCTCCCCGGCAATCGTCTCAAAGTTGCGAGGCCCGCCCGTGCAGGAGCAGTTTTCGACCTTCTCTTCGCGATATTTGAACGCAAAGGGCTTGCTGGTGTATCCCTCGCCGGTGGGGTGAGAGACCATCTCCTCCGGTGATCCGGCTGGCATGGCATGGTAAAACAACTCTGTCTGAGCCGCGGGACAACGCTGGTTGCAGGCATCGGCGTCGCTGTCAAAGTAGCTGCTGGTCGTCGAGAAGCTGATTGGGAAATAGTAGCCGTCACATGTTCTCACGCACATTGTGCGGAATGTGCGGCCCCGCGGCACGGCTGTTCTGCGTTTCGGGGTGGACCGACCGTCATCGCGAACTTCGCGGCGTCCAAAAATCTGTTCCA
>JBCBXA010000039.1:0-23604 GCA_039816825.1 Pseudomonadota bacterium
GTCAGCGGCAATCTCGGTTGAGCCAGTGGTTGTCTCGTCCAAGCGCTGCACGGGTTGGCTGGCGTCAAGGCCGCTCCTCAGACCGTCCCCTTCTAATGGCGACAATTCTTCTGAGAGAATCTCGTCTTCTGCCCGGGCGGGCCGAAACTTCGGCAGCGGAATAGGTCGCATGGAAAGCCAGGCTTCCTCGAAAGCAGGATCAACTGCCGCCAGAGCCACGTCGAAGTGGCCTTCCCGTGTTGTGTTGATACGCGTCAGCTTCTTCTGGTGGGGTTGGAGATAGCCCAGATAGCCCTCCATACCGGTGCACAGGAAGGGGCTCTCGTCCTGCCCGGTGTAGCGCACCAAACCGACCGAGATGGATTCCGTCAGCCACCGCCCGCCCTCGGACCGAAGCCAGCTGTCAGACCCCTGTCCGCGCGAGGAGCGGGACGCAAAGTTGATGGCCTTGCTGAGATCATTGGAACGCTGAACTCTGGGAACCGGCAGCGTCAGGTCCCGCGAACGCGACTTGTCCCGCGTGCGACCCGACAGAACGGCCTCGCGCAACGGTTCTGCAAACACGAAGTTGATGCGCTTCAGGTCGCCGTGAAAGGCCGTGCTGCAGGCGCTGAAGCTCGCGGAAGAGGAAGAGGGTGGCTCGATGGTCTCTGCGCTCTGAGCCCACAATTTGTCGGGCTGACCCAACGCAAGACCGATGGCCAGCGTGCCCGCGAGCATGTGGCCGGGAGCCTGCTTTCGATGTGCCGACGACAGAATCATTTTTCTGACCTAACGCAAGACAAGTCGGGAAAAAAGACCAGGCGCGACTGCGTTCACAGGCAGTGGCCGGACCTTGTGACGATGCCCTGGCCAATGTGTCGGCGCTGCATCAGCGACATCAAATCCAGGCCAAGCGGTGGACATTCACAATTGGCCGGGGTTCAGTTTGCCTGTAGTCATTTGCGCCTTTTCCTGGAGTACGCGCTTTCCATGAGATTGCTTCTCGTCATTGCCACCACCTTTATCCTGGCAGCCTGCACCACAACACAGGTGACAACGGGTTATTATGACCTTGAGGGGCAGACGGGCGAAGAGCTGGATCGGCAGATCCGGCTGAAGGGCCCGGCCCAGGGGCATGCGTTGGCCTCCGCAGCCATTCGGTTCAAGCCGGTTGGTATTGATTTCCGTGAAGACGATCGTGGCTGCCGGGTATCGCGGGCAGCCATTCAGGTGATTGCGAACATCACCTTGCCGCGTTGGACAAACCGGCTCGGTTCAGAGCCCGAGCTTCGGGCGGCCTTTAACGAGCTTCAGCGCTATGCACGCGTTCACGAACAGACCCATGTGCGCATTGCCGAAGCTGCCGCGCGCGACATGGAGCGGTCGCTGAAAGCGCTGTCACCTTCAAGCACATGCAAGGCCCTCGACCGGCGCGTGGAGCGTACCGTCAAGGCAATCCTGAAAAAGCATGACAGGGCGCAGAAAGCCTTTGATGCGGCTGAAGCCAAGCGCCTTGCTGCTATCTACGCTGCCGCCGACAACCGCCAGCGTCGCAGCGGAACGTCTTAAGCCGCTGAGCTTCAGCTGTTTCGCCCGTGATCGGGCAGCACCAGATTGTGCCGGCCGACATTCTCGATGTCTGTCTCGCCGCACAGCCCCATGGTGATGTCGAGCTCTTTGTGGATGATCTCGAGGGACTTGGTCACGCCCGCTTTGCCCATGGCCCCCAACCCATAAATGTAGCTGCGCCCGATAAAGGTGCCTTTCGCTCCCATGGCCACTGCTTTGAACACGTCTTGGCCGGAGCGAATGCCGGAATCCATATGGACCTCGATGCGATCGCCCACGGCATCGACGATATCGCCAAGCACGTCATAGCTGGCCAGCGCGCCGTCCAGTTGGCGGCCACCATGGTTGGAAACGATGATGGCATCGGCACCAATATCCGCCGCGATCTTCGCGTCTTCCACGTCGTTGATGCCCTTGAGGATCAGCTTGCGATCCCAATTCTGCTTGATCCATTCGACGCTTTCCCAGTTGAGGGACTGGTCAAACTGGCTGTGCGTCCATTCCGAAAGGGACGTCATGTTGGTCACACCTGGTGCGTGGCCAACAATGTTGCCAAACGATCTGCGCTTGGTTTGGGCCATGTGCCAAAGCCAGCGCGGCTTGGTGGCGAGGTTCATGAGCACGGGCAGGGTGGGCTTGGGCGGCGTTGAAAGGCCGTTCTTGATGTCCTTGTGGCGCTGGCCAAGCACCTGCAGATCAAGGGTCAGCACAAGCGCTGGGCAGCCAGCTGCCTTAGCCCGATCCAGAAGGCTTTTGGAGAAGCCCCGGTCGCGCATCACGTAGAGCTGAAACCAGAACGGTTTGGTGGTGTTCTCCGCAACGTCTTCAATCGAGCAAACACTCATGGTTGTCAGCGTGTAGGGAACACCAAATTCCTCCGCCGCCTGGGCAGCCAGAATCTCCCCGTCAGCATGCTGCATACCCGTAAGCCCGACGGGTGCGAGCGCCACCGGCATGGCCACATCTTCGCCGATCATCTGGCTGCTGACCGACCGGCCATCAATGTTGACGGCAACGCGCTGGCGCAGCTTCTGCCGCGCGAATGCAGCCTCATTGTCGACATATGTGCTTTGGGTCCAGGAACCGGTATCCGCATAGTCGTAGAACATCCGCGGCACACGCCGCTCGGCAAGAACGCGAAGATCTTCGATGCAGGTGATGGCAGACATGTCTCACTCCTGAAAGAACAGGAGCGTGTTTACTGCCGTGCGCTGGGCAAGTCCACGCTGCCGCTTTGGGCGCGGCTATTTTGCACGCAGCACCAGCCAGTTGCCTGCCAGAACCAGCCCCAGCCCCATGAGGCCCAGGGCGGTGAAGCGGTAGTCCTCGACCACGCTGGACACAATGAGCGCGAGGACGGGAAACAGCACCGTGGCATATCCCGCCCGCGCCGGCCCGATGCGATTGAGCAAAGTTAAATAGGCAGCAAACGCGATGAAGGACGAGACGACAATCAGGAACACCAGGCTGCCGACATAGCTGGCGTTCATCTGAAACTCGAAGCCGCTGCCCGTTACCAAAGTGAGAAACGCCGCCCAGCACGCGCCGTAAAACATGCCCCAAGTGGTCATCGGCACCAGCGCCACGCCGCGCTTCCTTGTGTCGGCGGAGATCAGATTGCCGGTGCAGAAGCAAAGCGTGCCGCCAATGCAAAGACCAAGCGCGCCCAGTACGGCGAGCGAATAGTCCTGCCCGGCGATCTGCGGCCAGAAAAGGAACGCCAGACCCACAAAGCCCATGATGCCGGCCAGCAGAAGAACGGCGGACGGCCGTTCCCGGTAGACCGCAAACATCAGAACCGAGTTAAAAATGGAGGCAAGGGAGAACACGACCGAAAGCAGGCCGGATGGGAGCCGGTCTGCTGCAAGATAGAAGAGCAGAAAGTTGGTGGAGAACAGGAACACGCCAAGCGCTGCGAACCGAACATGTTCGCCCAACCCAAAGCGCATGGATTTGCGGCTGATCAGCGTCCAGATCAGCATCAGGGCACCGGCTCCAATGAAGCGCCACACCAGCGAAGCGGTCACGGGAACACCGCTCTCGGCCTGAATCTTCAGTGGCCACCATGAGAACGACCAGGCGAGCACCACGGCTGCATAGAGGCCGTAATCGGCCAGCGACATGCCGGGGCGTGGGGCCTTGGTTTCGATGCCGTTTAAAGGAACTGCCTCTGCCATATTTCCGGTCTAGGTGGCCGTTTCGTTTCGGTCTATTGCGAAGTGCTGATCCTGGCCTCAGCGAATTTGATTCTCCAACCTGCTGAGGCCGGTCGGTCGCGCACTGTTCTCAAGGCCGGGAACGCCTATCTGTTGGGGAACGACCGTCAAAATGGCTCATCCATGACCCTACTTATTGTCTTCGTCATCCTTGCTATCGGGGTGTCTTTTCTCTGCTCCATCCTCGAAGCGGTGTTGCTTTCCATCACGCCATCATTTGTGGAGAGCGCCGAGGCCGAGCGGCCAGCTCTGGCGAAAAAACTCCGCGGCCTGCGCGGTGATATCGAACGGCCTCTGGCCGCGATCCTGTCCCTGAACACCATCGCCCACACCGTCGGCGCCACCGGCGCTGGCGCCCAAGCTGCCGTGGTGTTTGACGATTTTGGCGTCGGCCTTTTCTCTGCGCTTCTCACCCTCGGCATTCTCGTTTTGTCGGAGATTGTTCCCAAGACTCTCGGGGCCACTTACTGGCGCGGTTTTGCGCCTTTCTCCGTGCGTGTTTTGCCGTGGCTCATCATCGCGCAATTGCCGCTTGTGTGGATGAGCCAACTGCTCACGAAGCTTCTCACGCGCGGCAATGTCGATACAGAGGTCTCCCGTGACGAAATCACGGCTCTGACAACCGCCGGGCAGCGCCTAGGCGTTGTGGAAGAAGACGAGACGCGCGTCGTCGCCAACCTCTTCAAACTGCCGGAGATCGCAGCGAGCGAAGTCATGACCCCGCGCACGGTGATTGACCATGTGGCTGTAGATGCGTCGGTCGGCTCGGTGATCAATGCGAGGGAGACCTTTCCCCTGTCGCGCCTGATCGTAACCGGGGACTCCATCGATGACGTGCGAGGATTTGTACTGACCCGCGAGCTGTTGCTGGCGGGACTGCGCGGCGGCAAGGACAAACCGATTTCGGATTTCGTGCGCGAGCTTCCCCGCATTCCCGAGCAGACCGACTTGGATACGCTTTTCGACCTCCTGCTGGAACAGGACGCCCACATCGCGATCGTCGGCGACCAGCACGGAGGTGTCGCCGGCCTCATCACCATGGAAGATGTCATGGAAACCCTGCTTGGTGCCGAGATCGTCGACGAGTATGACGAAGCCACCGATATGCGCGAAGTGGCCAAGGCGCAGGCGCGCAAACGCCGCGAGCGACGGCTCGAAGCCAAGGTCCGTGACTAGGGCGCCGACCCAAGCGGCTCAATGGCTGACCAGGATGTTTGATATGATTGGCTGCGTGCTCTGGGGTTGAGACTCCGAACGCTCTAACCTAACTGTATGGCCGAATCATCCACTGCAACCAACGCGCCAGAATTCACAGTTTCCGAACTGTCGGGAACGCTTCGGCGCGTCGTCGAGGACACATTCGGCAATGTGCGGGTGCGGGGCGAATTGGGCCGGGTCTCCCGGCCTGGCTCCGGGCACGTCTATCTCGATCTGAAGGATGATCGTGCCGTTCTCGCTGGGGTGATTTGGAAGGGTGTGGCTGGGCGTCTAAAAGTGCAGCCGGAGCAGGGCCTTGAGGTCGTCGCGACCGGCAAGCTCACGACATTTCCCGGCCAGTCCAAATATCAGATTGTCATCGACAGCCTGGAGCCAGCGGGCGCCGGCGCCCTCATGGCGCTGCTGGAGGAGCGCAAGCGCAAACTGGCCGCCGAAGGTCTGTTTGCGGAGGAGCGCAAACAGCTCCTGCCCTACATGCCAAAGCACATCGGTGTGGTCACCTCGCCAACGGGGGCGGTGATCCGTGATGTTCTGCACCGTCTGTCCGACCGTTTCCCTGTGCGGGTGACCGTATGGCCTGTGCGTGTTCAGGGCGAGACGTCGGGAATGGAAGTGGCCAATGGCATTGCGGGCCTCAACAGTCTGCCACCGGCGGACAGGCCCGAACTGATCATCGTCGCTCGCGGTGGCGGCAGCCTTGAGGACCTCTGGGGCTTCAACGAGGAGGCGGTTGTGCGCGCGGCCGCAGCCAGCGATTTGCCCCTGATTTCTGCTGTCGGGCATGAGACTGACTGGACACTGATCGACTACACCGCCGATGTGCGTGCGCCGACACCAACTGGGGCGGCCGAAATGGCAGTGCCCGTTCGAGCCGATTTGGTCGCCACCGTGAGTCAGCTGGCGGCACGTCTGGCGGGTGCCACATCTCGATCGCTTGACCTTCGGCGCAATGCGCTTCGGCCTTTGGCGCGGTCCATAGCCTCTCCAGAGCGTGTGCTCGAAGTACCCCGTCAACGGCTGGATCAGGCGACGGCGCGACACGGGCTTGCGCTCAAGGCCAACCTGTCATCTAAGCGCGCGGCTTTTGACCGAATGGCAGCTGTCCTACGCCCCGGCCAACTCCGTAAGCAACTGGCGCAACAATCCATGCGCCTGGACCATCTCGGCTCTAGGCTTGCAAGGGCTCAGGCGCTTCAGGCGCAGCGTTGGCAGCAGAGCCTTGAGCAGACAACTCGGCGACTGTCGCCATCTCGTGTCGAGCAGATCGTCCGGGATCAAGGCCGCAATCTCGATCGGCTTGAAGCAACTCTTCAGCGGGGGACGGCGCGCGTTGTGGATGGAGCCCATTTTCGCTTCGCGCACCTGGCGTCAAACCTTGGGGAAGTCGGAACCGCGAAACTGCAACGGTCTCAAGCGCAGGTCGATGCGCTGGATCGGCTGCTGCACACATTGTCCTACAAGAGTGCCATCAGGCGTGGATACGCTCTTGTTCGTGATGAAGATGGCAAGATGATTGCCGGTGGCGCTGGGCTGAAGGCCGGTTCACGGATCAGTATTGAATGGTCTGATGCAACACGCACCGCCGTTCTCAGCGATGCCCCGGCCACGCCCAAAACGAGCAAAGCCGGAAAACCGGATCCGAAATCGCCGCCAAAGGCCCAAACCACCACACAGGCTGCCACAAAGACCACCGCGCAGGGCGATCTATTCTAGCACTTCAGAATTCGAGGATCGAAATGGTACGCGCGGGAGGAATTGAACCACCGGCCTCCAGAGCCACAATCTGGCGCTCTAACCAACTGAGCTACGCGCGCACGCAGCGCATCGCATAATGCGTGGATGCGGCGCTGGCAAGGCGTCTTCGCCGTTAACCCTCAAACTCATAGCTGCGCCCGCACGCGTTGATTTGCTGGACCCGCATGAGCGAGCGAATTATTAACAAAAGACTAACGTGATGCCGGTCGCCTGCGCAGCTGACTGCCGGCATCCAATCGGAAGCGACCCAGCGAGGCCTGTCTATGGCTGTCACCTTCATCGATATTTCGGTGCATCCTATGGTGCGGCCTCATGTCGTGGCATCCCATCCTGCGCTGGTCTGGTCGCGGGATATGTCGGCCTTGCTCTGGGCCAACGCTGAAGGCGCGCGCCTGATGGGCGAAGCACGCATTTCGCACCTTCTGGACCTCGAGTTTCCGGCAAGCGCAAGCCAATCGACGGCCGCTGCGCTTGCGGCTCAGATGGCGCAGGCAGCGCGGGCCATTTCCGAGGGTTCCGAGCAGCAGCTCAGCTTCGGCCTGCGCAAGAACGATGGTCTTGTACGTTTCACACTCGAAGGCAATGCGCAGAGTATATCACTGGACAGCGATGGTGACGCTCTGCTGATGGTGTTTGAGGGTGGCCATCGCCTGGGGCTGGTGAGACCCGGAGATCAGCCGGCGGATGCCACGGAGGCGCTTCTCAGCCTGTTTGAGGATCAGCCGGGATGTGCCGCCATTCTCGACGTGGATGGCAGCCTGGTGGCGGATCGTGGCGGCATGGAACTGGTGCGCTTCCGCCAGTCCGACCTGGCAGCGCTCCACCGCGACGTTCAGGTGGAACAGGACGGCCTGATCAAACGTGTGGTGCGCTCCGATGCCGGTGCCCATCCGGCTGGCATCGCTCTGTTGGACAATGGCCAGTCCCTTGTCCTGCTTGCCGGAGACGTGTTGCCGGACGTTCCCTCGACCCTCCTGCCGGATGATGAGGACGACGACCAGGAGATCAACATCTACCGCGAGCCCAGCGCCTTTGCGCGGCGAACGAAAGAACCTCAGGACAGCTCCGCACCGAAGACCGTTCAATTGGCCGATATGGAGCGCATTCGCCGCGCGTTGACCGGCCGGTCAGATGAGCCCGTCGACGGAGCTCAAGACGGCGATTTCGAAGTGAACGTGGAAGCTGAGAGTGTCGAGGGCGAAAAGGTTCAGACCGAACGTGCCGAGGAAATGGCCGCAACGGCGGATACACCTTCGCCGAGCGCCGAGAACAGCGCGCCCGCCGATGCTCAACCACCGGATGCTGGACAGAGTTTCTTTGGCGGTCTGGACTATTGGTATTTCAGGCAACCCCGAGGTGAGAGGGCGCCCAGTATTACCCAGCCCAATACCAGCCAGCCGGATGCTGAAGCACGCGAAGACCATGACATGGCCGCCGTTGCGGCTCTCGTAGCCGAGCACGAGGCTCAGATTGTAGATGCGCAGAGCATCGATCCTGACGACGAGCGAACCCCATCGGCAGATCGAGCAGTTGCAGAAACTTCGGCCTTCGAAGGCTCTTCACAAGGGGAGGAGGCTGAGGAGGTATACGAGCCTGACTTGGTTTCTGAGGAGCTTACGGATGTCCCGGTCACAGCTGGTGACGCGGAAGGCGGGTCCGAACCGGCAGTGGGCAGCGAACCAGACAATGGGCCAGAGGATGGGCCAGAGGATGGGTCGGAGGACGAACCGACTAAGCCGGAACCTGAGCATCAACCCGAGACAGGCGTTCCGGCGCGCAGTGCGGTCGAACTGGTGCGATTTGCCTTCACCGCCGATGCCGAGGGTCGAATTCTATCGACGTCGCCGGAGTTTGCAGCGATCGTGGGTGCGCAGGCCGACCCCAAGGGGCATTCGTGGTCCCAGGTGCGTCAGTCTCTCGGTGTTGATCACGATGGCCGGGTGGCGGCAGCGCTGGAGGCCCGCGATACCTGGTCCGGCAAGCAGCTCACGTGGCCCATCGCCGGGACTGATCGTCAGGTTCCGGTGGAGCTGGGCGCTTTGCCGAATTTCTCCCGTGCGGAAGGCTTTACCGGCTTTCGGGGTTTTGGCGTCTTGCAGACGTCCGAAGAGAGAGTCGATCCTCACGAACGCGGTCTCGCCATCAGCTGGCCTGCAGAGCTCGATGACGAAGACGAACACCCAATTGATGAGGTTGAGGAACAGGCGGTCTCGACAGACCAAGACGATGAAGATGTTGATTTCGACATGGTCGCCATGCGGGACATTGAGGCCGATGTCTTCTCAGGGACCCAAACAAAGAGCCTGGGTGAAGCGGGCAGCAGCGTCGTGGAGTTTGTGCGTTCCGCAACCGATGATGTTGAAGAGATATCCGATGTCTCGGCGCAACCAGAGGGTCTAACGCCTGAGGAGGCTGAAGACCTGTCCGAGGCCGCCGAAGAGATATTCGATCTGGCTGAGGCTGCGGAGCCGGAGCCTCTTGCGCATCTGGCCGACCCAAATGAGGTCGCCGGGTCCCCTCAGCGTGGAACGCTTGAGGAAGCAGCCCAGGATGCTGAGCTCGAGGCCGAGATTCTTGCCTTCCAGACATCGAGTGGTTCCGAGGCCGACCGCACCATACCCGCCGAACTTCAGGAGCGTTTTGACACCTTTGAAGAGGCCGAGGGGCCGGTTCTTTGCTACCGCAATGAGCGCATTCTGTTTGCCAACCAGACGCTTCTGACCATGACCGGTTATGAAAGCGCTGCAGCCATTGATGCTGCGGGCGGCCTGTCAGCCCTGCTCGATGGCGAGGGCCACGCATCCGACGCGATGATATTGACCTGCGCCGACGGACGGCAGCTTCCGGTCTCGGCTCATCTCAAATCCATCCGCTGGCCAGACACAGGGGATGAGGTTGACGGTGAGCCCAACAAGGCGTTGGTCATCAGCCTCACGCCCCAGTTGGAGCAAGGCCAGAGCGACGGTGCTTCTGCTCCAGCGCCTGTCGAAGATGATTTGTCGGCAACCCTGCGCCTCGGCCTCTCGGTGCCTCAACTTCATGAAGTTCTGGCGACAGCCACGGACGGTGTGGTGGTGCTGAATGCGGAAGGTCAGATCCACGCCCTCAACGGATCGGCTGAAGCCTTGTTTGGCTTTGAGAGTGAGAGTCTGGCCGGCCGCAGCTTTGCCACTCTTTTTGCGCCCGACAGCCAGCCCGATGCGGAGTCTTATCTCTCGGCCATGATGAGTTCCGGCGTCGAAGCCGTTCTGAATGACGGCAGGGAACTGACCGGCTTTGAAGCCTCGGGGGGGCTCATTCCGCTGTTCGTCACTTTGGGGCGGCTCGCGGGAACCGGAGAACGGGTGGCTGGCGGTTTTTGTGCCGTGCTGCGAGACATCACCCAATGGAAGAAGGTTGAGCGCGAACTGGTTGAGGCGCGCCAGGAGGCTGAAGAGGCCAACAGCAAGAAGTCGCAGTTTCTGGCGCAGATCAGCCACGAAATCCGTACGCCCCTGAATGCCATCATCGGGTTCTCCGAAGTGATGGCGGAAGAACGTTTTGGTCCCCTCGGCAGCGCTCGCTATGGCGAATATCTTCGTGACATAAACCGGTCGGGCACACATGTTCTCGATCTGATCAATGACCTTCTGGACATCTCCAAGATCGAAAGCGGCGGCCTTGATCTCGAGCCGCAGGAAGTGGACCTGAACGAGGTTGTGGCGTCCTGCGTGTCGCTCATGCAGCCCGAAGCGAGCACCGAACGGGTCATCATGCGCACGTCTCTATCGGCGTCCGTGCCCCGCGTTCTCGCAGACCCGAAATCCCTACGACAGATCGCGCTCAATCTTCTTTCCAACGCTGTGAAATTCACCAGCGAGGGAGGGCAGGTGATCATATCGACCGCTCGTATGCGAACCGGTGAAGTGGAATTGCGGATCCGTGACACCGGCGTTGGCATGAGCCGGGAAGAACTGGAGCAGGCTCTAAAGCCATATCGCCAGCTCTCCAACGGGCTCGGCGCGCGCGACGGTCTGTCCAGCAATGAGACGATTGCAGAGGGCCGTCGCGGGACCGGGCTTGGTCTTCCCTTGACCAAGGCGATGGTGGAAGCCAATGGCGCAGAGTTTGCCATTCATTCCGAGCCCGGTCAGGGGACCTGGGTAGTCGTGGCGTTTCCCACGGAGCGTGTGATCGGCACCTAAGATCTGGCTTCCGGTTTTGCTCAGGTTTCTCACGCCCAAAAAATAAGGGAGCCATGTGGCTCCCTAGTGAATTGCTGCGCCTTGCGGAACGATCCGGCGATGAGGATCTGAGATGGAGTGCCGGGGGAGGCGCTGTCCGTCTGTTGATCCCTTGATGCCAGTTGGACCTTTCCCAGACCTTGCTCAGTTATGCGGCATTTTAGTAACCCGTATTGGTTCGGGGCATGAGGTTAATTGCGAGGCAACGCTTCATTTACCATCAGGGGCCGAGCCGTCTCATTTTGGAACATTTCAGGCAATTGCGGGCCATTTCCAGCCGTGCGATAGCCACTCATGCCGTCTTATCAGTTCAATCTGCCTCGCCTTTTGCTCGCCAGCGAGCTGTCTGCATCCGGTCGCATCGATCTTGATAAGGCCCAAGCCAATTATCTGGGCAACGTCATGCGGGCGCGGCCCGGTGATCAGGTTCTGGTCTTCAACGGGCGCCATGGCGAATGGCTGGCGGAACTCAGTGCTGATAATCCCGATGCGCGTCGGCCGCGTCTCTCACTCGAATTGGTTGAGCAGACGAGGCCGCAACCGGCAAAAGACCGGCCCGAACTGAACTATCTGTTCGCGCCCATCAAGCAGGCCAGACAGGACTATATGGTCCAAAAAGCTGTTGAGATGGGCGTGACACAGCTCTGCCCGGTCAGAACGGACCACACCCAGGTCTCGCGCGTGAACGACGACAGGATCCAATCCAACATTCGTGAAGCTTGCGAGCAGTGTGGAGTGCTGAACGTCCCGGCCGCTGAACCGCTGGTGGCGCTTCTCAAGCGCCCGGAGGTCGTAGATGCTGTGTCCAGTGGTGCAACCGCACTGGTCTTCTGCGATGAGCGAGCGCCCGTCTCTGATCCCTACAAAGCCCTTTCCTCACTTGACCGAGAGCGTTCTGTGTCCGTCCTCATCGGCCCGGAGGGTGGGTTTTCAGCGGTCGAGCGTGATCTGCTTCTGAACCTGCCTAACGCTGTACCGATCGCTATTGGCCCACGTATCCTGCGTGCGGATACGGCGGCGGTGGCGGCGCTGGCAGCTGTGCAGATGGTTTGGGGGGACTGGCGCTGTTGAACCTGTGTTCAACACAATTGGCTTGCGCAGCCTCTTGCTTTTCCCTCAAAGAACGCGCCAAGCCCCAGCCATATTCCGGCGGGCGAGGAGACCTCAGATGCAGATTGGCAAGACCGGCGACGCCATCACCGACCCGCAGCAACTGGCAGGCTGGATGCTGTCCGGTTGTAAACCGCGCGACGACTGGCGGATTGGCACCGAGCATGAGAAGTTTGGCTTTCGCCTGAACGGGCATGGCCCCGTGCCGTATGAGGGGCCCGACGGCATTGGTGCGCTGCTGGACTCCCTACAGACCTCGCTAGGCTGGAAGCCCTATCTGGATGAAGGCAAAGTGATTGCCCTGTCCGACCCAAAGACGGGTGCGTCGATCTCGCTGGAGCCCGGCGGTCAGTTCGAGCTGTCAGGCGCTCCCCTCGACAGCATTCATGATACTTGCACGGAATCGAATGCTCATCTGAGCGTTCTCAGAAAGTGCGCGACGCCGCTGGGCATTGGTTTTCTGGGGTTGGGCGCCAGCCCGAAATGGTCTTTGGCCGAGACGCCACGCATGCCCAAATCCCGCTACGATATCATGACGCGCTACATGCCGACCGTCGGCTCAATGGGCCTTGATATGATGTATCGGACGGCTACCATTCAGGTGAATCTCGACTTCGAGAGCGAAGCTGATATGCGTGAGAAGTTCCAGATCGCTCTTAAGCTCCAGCCTTTAGCTGCGGCGCTGTTCGCCAACTCCCCTTTTACCGAAGGCAGGCCGAACGGGCATCTGACTTGGCGATACCACATCTGGTCGGACGTCGATAATCAGCGTGCGGGCCTGCTGCCATTCGTCTTTTCATCCGATTTTGGTTTCGAAGCTTATGCCGAATGGGCGCAGGATGTGCCCATGTACTTCATCGTGCGCGATGGCCACTACATTGAGATGACCGATGTCACGTTTCGCCAGTTCCTTCAGGATGGAAAGACGGTTGATGGTGTCCGGCACACCGCCACTTTTGGCGACTGGGATGACCATCTGACGACCCTTTTCCCTGATGTGCGCATCAAGCGCTACATGGAGATGCGCGGCGCCGATGGTGGTCCGTGGCGACGCATCTGCGCATTGCCCGCTCTTTGGGTTGGCCTCCTATACGATGCAGAGGCCCAAAGCCGGACCGCCGATCTCGTGCGCGACTGGACGTTGGAAGAGGTGAGCGCAATGCGGTCTCTGGCGGCCGATCATGCTCTCAAAACGCCGTTCCGGGATGGGGATTTGCGTGGCTTGGCCCGCCAGATCCTGGACATCTGCCGCGATGGACTGAAAGCGAGAGCGCGCAGGAGCGCGTCGGGTCTGGATGAAACCGTTTTCGTGCCGCCACTGGAAGAAACGGTGGTGTCCGGCATAACCTCAGCCGAGGCCATGCTGAAAAAGTATCATTCGGTCTGGCAGGGCGATATCGACCGCGTTTTTTCGGAATATGCCTATTAGTCTCGGGTCGCTTCTGCTTACTCGGCAGGCTCGCCCATGTCGTGACCATTGCCGTTAGATCGGCCATTGGTACCGTTTGGCATAGCCCGAGGGCTGGACAGCGCATCAGCCGACACATCCTCATCCGCCAAACGGATCTCTCTGTCACCGGCAACCGTGCGGCGCGCCATAGGGGCTGGCCTTTCCTTGAGCGGACTTTCAACACCGGCCTCCCAATAGGGCGTTGGCGTGTAAAGGCCGGCGAGAAAGTCGATAAACAGCCTGACTTTGGCAGGCAGAAAGCGCCGGCTTGGGAACAAGGCAAAGATGCCTACGTCCCGAGACGCCGAATATTCTGGAAGAACGATCTCCAGATCGCCGGTTTTGAGATGTTCGCCAATATCCCACGTGGACCTCAGGGCGATGCCCACCCCGTCCATCACGCAGGTTCGCACCACATCATTTGAATTTGTGATCAGAGGTCCCGACGGACGGATCGTCACTTGACCCTCCGGCCCTTCCATCCGCCACACATCTTGCGAAGCCATGGTCAGACAGGTGTGATTTTCAATGTCGTCGAGGTTTTGCGGGCGGCCATGGGCATCAAGATAGCCCGGCGTGGCGCATAGGACGCGCTGCACTGACGCAAGTTTGCGGGCGACGAGAGATGAGTCTGAAAGTTCAGCAATGCGGATGGCAAGATCGTAACCCTCGCCAACAATGTCCACCATCTCGTCCGAGAGCACCAGATTGATTGTCAGATCCGGATTGTCCGCCATGAATTTGTGCAGATGCGGCGCGATGTGCATGCGCCCAAAAGATGTGGGCGCAGAAATCTTGAGAGTTCCGCGTGCTAAAGCTGATCGCCGCGCCACAAAGGCTTCGGCCTCTTCAATGCCCGCAAGGATCGCCACCACGCGTTCGTAGAAGCCTTGTCCGGCTTCGGTTAGCGAAATCTGGCGTGTCGTCCGTTGCAGCAGTCGCGTTCCGAGGCGGTCTTCCAGGCGTCGCAGGCGCTTTGAAACAACAGCCGGTGAAAGACCAAGTTCGCGACCGGCAGCGGACATGGATCCGGCGGTCACTACCCTCGCGAAGATTTCGAGATCTGCAATCTGGGTCATCACTTCTCCGGCCGCCAGCGACGGTTGAGGTGTCTCGTCATTCCCTAAAGATAGCGCTGAATTCCATCTTGAGGGGAAAATATCTTGTCGCACCTTATCGAAAACCCGCAGAACGACAAATGTTCCACGAAGTTGTACATAGAGCGAACTGAGATTTATTTATTCCTTCAGGGCGAAAGTGTTGGCCGCAGGGAATGGCGGCACGCGACACTTGGCGGATGGACGCCCTCGCCTTGAACGACATATAAGACGCTAAAGGCTCAATCAAATCCGTCTGTTGAAGGAGGCCGCATGTCGGCAATCGCTTTCCCGGAACCTGATGTGTTGGTGCTGGATCGCCGCGCCGAAATCCAGCGCGGTCTGGCGGAACTCGTGCCAGACGAATGCCTCATCACGGCTGATCGTGAACTCGTCCCTTACGAAACAGATGCATTTACCGCCTATCGCCGGGTCCCATTGGCGGTGGTTTTGCCTGAAACGACCGAGCAGGTCTCCGCGGTTTTAAGATATTGCAACCAGCAAGGTGTGCCCGTGGTGCCGCGCGGCGCAGGCACGTCTCTGGCTGGCGGGGCCATCCCGCAAGAGGATGCCGTGGTGATTGGCGTCTCCAAAATGTCGAGAATTCTTGAGGTGGACTACGCCAACCGAACTGCAAAAGTGCAGGCGGGTGTCACCAACATTGCCATCACCGACAAGGTTGCGCGTGACGGCTTCTTCTACGCGCCGGATCCATCCTCTCAACTCGCATGCACGATTGCCGGCAATATCGCCATGAATTCCGGCGGCGCGCACTGCTTGAAGTATGGCGTGACCACCAACAACCTCATGGGCGTAAAGATGGTCCTGCTCGATGGCACCATCATCGACCTTGGTGGTTCGGCACTGGACGCGCCTGGCTATGATCTTCTGGGGTTGGTCTGTGGGTCTGAAGGTCAATTGGGCATCGTGACGGAGGCCACTGTGCGCATCCTTCGTTCGGCTGAAGGCGCGAGGCCCGTTCTGTTCGGTTTCGACAAACCGGAGACGGCTGGCGCATGCGTTGCCGATATCATCGCTGCGGGCATTGTTCCCGTAGCCATGGAGTTCATGGACAAGCAGGCCGTCGAAATCTGCGAAGCGTTCGCAAAGGCGGGCTACCCCCTGGACGTCGGCGCGCTTCTGATCGTGGAGGTTGAGGGCTCGGACGAAGAGATGAATGCGACTTTGTCCAGGATCGTCGAGATAGCCCGTCGCCACAATGTGACCTCCATTAAGGAGAGCCAGTCTGCCATGGAGGCAGCCGCGATCTGGAAGGGCCGTAAATCAGCCTTTGGAGCGACGGGCCGGGTCGCAGACTATATCTGCATCGATGGCACCATCCCCACCGGCAAGCTGCCGGAAGTGCTGAACCGCATGGACGACATCATTGAGCGCTACGGTCTGCGCGTGGCCAATGTTTTCCATGCCGGCGATGGCAATCTGCACCCGCTGATCCTGTACGATATCAATGATGCCGATGAACGCCGGAAGGCTGAAGAGGCTGGCAACGAAATCCTGAAGCTCTGCGTGGATGTTGGCGGCTGCCTGACCGGAGAGCACGGCGTCGGGATCGAAAAGCGCGATCTCATGACCCATCAATTCAATGAGCAGGATTTGCATCAGCAGATGCGTGTACGCGCGGTCTTTGATCCGACGTGGCTGATGAATCCGGCCAAGGTTTTTCCGCTGGAAGGCCGCATTGAGCCGGTATTGGAAGCAGCTGAATGAGCGAAGAGATCAGGCTGTCACCGACCACGGAAGAGGGCGTTTGCGAGGCCGTCATGATGGCTGGGGCGAACGATGGTCGCCTGCGCGTTGCGGGTGGCGGCACCCGGCTCGACATCGGGCGGCCCTGCAACCACACCCACACGATCGACCTATCGGGTCTCTCCGGCATCACGCTCTACGAGCCTGCCGAGATGATCATCTCCGCATGGGCCGGCACACCTCTCAAGGAGCTGGAAGCAGCGCTCTCTGCCGAAGGCCAGATGCTGACCTTCGAGCCGAACGATTTGCGGGAGCTGTTGGGCACCGAAGGCGAGCCCACCGTTGGCTCGGTGGTTGCTTCGAACAATTCCGGTCCCCGCCGCGTATATGGTGGCGCTGCCCGTGACAGCGTCATCGGCGTGCGTTTCGTGAACGGCCGAGGCGAAGTGATTAAGAACGGCGGGCGTGTGATGAAGAACGTCACCGGGCTCGACCTTGTAAAACTGCAAAGCGGTGCATGGGGTACCTTGGGCGTTTTGACCGAGGTCACGTTCAAGGTCCTTCCCAAGCCCGAATTGGTCCGCACGCTGGCGCTGTCCGACCTTGATGATCGTTCAGCCGTACAAGCCATGTGCGCAGCTATGGGAACACCTTTCGAAGTGACCGGAGCCAGCCATCTGCCGGCCGCTGGAAACGGCGCAGAAGGCTCGCGAACATACTTTCGCATAGAAGGCATGGCCGAGTCGGTCGCATATCGGTCTGCTAAACTGTCGGATGCGCTGGCTGCCCATGGCGCCACAGGCACGCTTGAAGAAGACGAAAGTGATGCTCTTTGGCGGAGTGTCCGGGATGCAAGGCCGTTGGCCGAGCCAAGAGATCGTCGGGTCTGGAGGGCATCGCTTCCACCGACCAAGGGCCCTGACTTTGTCGCCGGAAGCGGCGCTTTGAGCTACTATTTCGACTGGTCCGGCGGCCTTGTGTGGTTCTCGACTCCCATGGACGCTGATGTGGACGCCATACACAGGCTGGCAGCCAATCATCATGGTCACGCGCTGCTGGTGCGGGCGCCCCACGATGTCCGAGCCCACGCTCAGATTTTTCCGCCGCAACAGGCAGCGGTTGAGCGGTTGAGCGCGGGTATCAAGGCCAGCTTCGACCCAAGCCATATCCTCAATCCGGGCCTGATGGTGCCGGACGCGCCGCACTAGGGCTCCAGAATGCAAACCAATTTCGATGCCGCTCAGCTGGCCGACCCGCACGTTGCGCACTCCGAAAAAATCCTTCGGACCTGCGTTCACTGCGGCTTCTGCACGGCCACCTGCCCGACCTATGTAACGCTTGGAGATGAGCTCGATAGTCCGCGGGGCCGGATCTATCTGATCAAGGATATGCTTGAGAACGACCGGGCCGCCGACGAGAAGACTGTGACGCACATCGATCGATGCCTCAGTTGCCTGAGCTGCATGTCGACATGTCCATCCGGCGTTCACTACATGCATCTGGTAGATCACGCCCGCGCCCACATTCAGGAAACTTACCGCAGACCTGTGATGGACCGGCTCATTCGCAATGTGTTGGCTGCCGTCCTGCCTTATCCTGCACGCTTCCGCGCGGCATTGGGGTTGGCGCGATTGGGCAAGCCTTTTGCGCCCATCTTCGGACTGACCGAAGCCACCAAGCCGCTCAAGGCCATGCTGTCTTTGGCGCCCGGCAAGCTGCCTTCGAAATCCCCTATGGCAGCGCCTGGAACCAGCAGGGCCAGTGGTGAGAGGCGGAGGCGAGTGTCGATCCTGACGGGGTGCGCGCAGCCTGTTCTGAAGCCTCAGATCAACGAGGCAACCATCGATCTGCTGACGCGCATCGGTGTCGAGGTGGTCCGGCCCGAGGGTGAAGCATGCTGTGGTGCCCTCGTGCAGCATATGGGCCGCGAGTCGGACAGTCTTGATGCGGCTCGCCGCAATGTCGATGCGTGGATGCGTGAGATTGAGGGCGATGGTCTCGATGCGATCATCATTACGGCATCCGGATGCGGAACGACGATCAAGGACTACGGTCACATGCTGCGCCTTGATCCGACCTACGCCGAGAACGCTGCCCGCGTTTCGGCGCTGACTATGGATGTGACGGAATATCTGGCGACCATCGAGCTCCCGAAACCTGCCCGCCGACCGGCGATAACTGTGGCCTATCATTCCGCATGCTCCATGCAGCACGGCCAGAAGATCACCAACCAACCCAAGATGCTGCTGCGCCGTGCGGGTTTGAAAGTAGAGGAGCCTCGAGAGGGGCACCTTTGCTGCGGCTCAGCCGGCACCTACAACATTCTGCAGTCTGACATTTCGCAGAAGTTGAAGGCACGCAAAGTTGCCAACATCGAAGCCACGCGGCCTGATGTCATCGCAACGGGCAACATCGGCTGTATCACGCAAATCGCGTCCGGGACTGAGATCCCGATTGTGCACACGCTGGAATTGCTCAACTGGATGTATGGGGGCAAGGAACCCGTCGGCCTTAATGCCGGTGCGTTTCCGGAACGGGCACCTGACCCGATTTTGGAAGCGGCCGAATAGGTTCGGGCTCTGACGACTAGAAGCGGAAGCTCAGGCCAATATTGATCGCGTTCGTCAGAATCGTCGTGCTCAACCTGTCGCCGCCATCCACATTCACGTTCACACGGTTGTAGTTGAACTTGTACTCGGTGAAGGCGGAGACGCGCTCCGTGATGTCGAACTCAAGGCCAGCCAGCGCCTGCGCGGAGATGCCGCCGACTTGATACCCATTCGTGGCTCCGGGTGCCGCGATGCGATCCACTTCCACATAAGGGACGTTGACGCCCAAACCGGCACCGACATAGGGCCGGAAGCCAGCAAGCTTCTGGTCGAACCGGTAGAGGCCATTGAGTGTGATCGTGTTCAGACCGTCGGTGAACTCAAATTCCCTGAGACCATTTGCAGCCAGCGTGGCCGCAGTGCCGTACACTTTGGCGTGGGTGAAATCGAGCGAGACACCAAACGCTTCGTGTTGAGGGAGCCACCAAGTGCCGCGAACGCCGTAGTAGGGCGGCATGGCAAAGGGTTTGCCCTCCCATGCCGCGTTGAAGCGCTGGTTGAACGCGCCCGATATCGTTACGTTGGACTGCGGCGCGGTTTGATAGCCACCATATACCGATATTTGCGCCTCGGCAGCCGCAACAGTTGTCGAAGTCAGCAGCATCGACGCGCCAACCAAGAGGGTCTTCATAATTGTGGTCCCGCCAAGACTCTTTTCAGCAATTATTGGCGTCGTTGCAGGCAAGTCAAACGCGCGACCTGCCTAACCCTACGGAACAGTCTGCTTGGCAGGCCCAGTGTTGCAAAAAGGGCAGGGGCTTTGCTCGGGCGACCGCCTAGAGCACTATGACCTTGGCGCCGACAGTGGCCCGTTCATAAAGCTCTGTCACATCCTGATTGCGCATGCGAATGCAACCCGACGACAGCGCCTTGCCAATGGTCCAAGGCTGGTTGGTGCCATGGATGCGGTAGAGTGTTGATCCAAGATAGAGCGCGCGAGCGCCCATCGGGTTGTCATGACCACCTGGCATGAAGTCCGGGATCACACGGCCTTTTGCCGCTTCCCGCGCGATCATTTCCTTGGGCGGAGTCCAGCTCGGCCATTTCGCTTTCCGCGTGATGCGCTCTGTGCCCGACCACTCAAAGCCGGCCTTGCCCACACCCACGCCAAAACGACGCGCCTTTCCACCCGGCAACACCAGATGCAAATGCTTGCTCGCGGTATCAATGATGATCGTGCCTGGTTTGTGTGAGGTCTGATAGTTGACCGTGACGGGCAGAAACTGGGGATCAAGCCCCTGATGCTGAGGGGCGGCTCGCTTCACCTGTCTCGTCGGCTGCGCTGCCCGCACCGAGGTCTGCCGCACTGATCTGCTTTGCGGAACGGCTCGCTGCACACTTTGGTGACCCAGTTGTAGGAGCCAGGGCTGCGTCAGCCCCGGGCTCAACATGATCGGCGGATTCTGATCATAGCGGCCTGCCTTCGCAGGTTCGGCCATAATCATGCTGGCTGCCACAACGGTCAGACACATAATCGAGCTAGAGAAGCCGAGACGTTTACGGGAAAGACGCATAACAAACATTCCTCTGCACAAAGCGCCGCCCATGGACGCCAGATTTGTTGGGAAGAATGGCGTTCAAATGGGAGTCAATCGTGAAGGAAAGCGTTTACCACCTCACTTCCGGTTGGCACGGTTAGCAGCCGGTTGGGAAAGGCGGTTAATGAAGGATGGATGCGTTAGCGGTCCACATAGGCCACGGCGCGTCGATAAAGCTGCGGCAACAGAGCCTGCGCCCGGGACTGGATGGTGCCCACAGGCAAAAGCGGGTCGTAGAGCATGTTCATGATCAGGCGATCAAAGCGGGTGAAACTTGTCTGATGCGATGCATCGTTGAACACCGACTGCATCAATCGTCTGTCCTCGTTAAGCGGCCCGAGCCCTTGGAGCGTTTCTTCGATCAGGCACCGCCGGAAAAGCCGCTCTCCCCGATCAGACACCACCACCGCGACCGCTCGTTGGATGCCCTGCCGGGTGAAGAACGACCGGACGATGCAGCGCCCACGCACCGGTGTAGCACGGTCGCCATAAACATCGCGCTGCACGGTGCGCTCATATTGGCTCTGATCCACGATGATGAGCCGGAAATTGGCTGACAACCGGTTGCGCACAATCCGAAGCCGCATGTTCCGGATATCGCGGTTAAGGCCCAGTAGAAATCGCTGGGCCTGGCCGCGCCGGTCCTTCGTCGATCGATTGTCGATGTGAACGCGGACCTCCCGAGTGAATTTGCGCACGTAAGATGTCTGGCTTCGTCCCGGCGTATATTCAGACCCGAACACCGTCGCGTTGAAGCCACGAATGATCTGAGCTTGCGATGTTTGGGCCAGTGCGGGCGTCATCAATGACATGGCCAGAACCATCAGGCACGCGGCGGCCACACCAACGAAGCTATGCAGCTTGCGCGTTTGCCAACCAGTGCCTTCGGTGGAAACGCAACCAATCGAAAGATCATTGACGGCAGAGCGGTCGCGCGGCAGCAACTTCATAACGATTGCGCTGATTGGTTTGAGAGGGGGGACGTCATTTTGGATTTGCCCAAAGGTCTGATTTCGGAACCGGATGGCCGGCCCCGCTGCTGGTGGCACGGCGGGTTGGAAGACTATGTAGCCTATCACGATGAGGAGTGGGGGCGACCCATTTCCGATGACAACAAGCTGTTTGAGAAGCTCTGTCTCGAGGGGTTCCAGTCCGGCCTGTCCTGGCTCACCATTCTGCGAAAGCGCGAGAACTTCCGCGCTGCCTTCAGCTATTTCCACATTGCCACCGTCGCCGGGTATGGCGAGCGTGAGGTTGAGGCATGTTTGGCAAACGAAGGCATCGTCCGCCACCAAGGCAAGATAAGAGCCACCATGAACAATGCTGCCCGGGCGCTGGAGATACAGGCGGAGTTCGGTTCCCTGGCCGGCTACATCTGGGCGTTCGAACCGTCGCCGGCAGACCGACCGAGCGAGATCACCTATGAAACGGTCGGGCAACTGGCCGAAACCGACGCGTCCCGCGCCCTTTCCAAGGATCTAAAGAAGCGCGGTTGGCGCTTTGTCGGGCCCACAACTATGTACGCTTTCATGCAGTCCGTCGGAATGGTCAACGACCACCTGGAAGGGTGCATCTGCCGCGCAGCCTGCGAGCAAGAACGCCGCAATTTTGCGCGCCCCCAAACGTCAAAGTGAAGCGGCTCAAAACAAGCGCCCCAAGGGTCTTGAAGCGCCATGTCGAACAGTCTAACACTCGCCCCGCTGCTGGGGTGTAGCCAAGTGGTAAGGCAACGGTTTTTGGTATCGTGTACCGTAGGTTCGAATCCTACCACCCCAGCCAGCCTTCCCCCCGAAACCGCCGATACACCGTCTCCGCGCGAATAGCTTCGTAGTTTCCGTAGGTTACTCGATAGCGTGCCGACGGGAGACGCTAGAACGTCTCGTTTTTCTTCGCACAGAGCGCATCCGTCTCTGTTTGCGATTTTCGCGATACGACTTGGGGTGGTTTCAGAGGTTTGCGATGCGCTTTCGCTGCGCATCCCAGTTGGTGGGCATGTCGTGACGCAGGAGCCAGTTCGATGTCAGGCCGAGCGGCTGTCTGCCTTGGAGAATTCGCCGAACGATATCGGGAGCGAGGAGGGCTAGATGGATCATCTGCTGAACCCGCCGCTTTGACGTGCCTGCTTCAACTGCGATCTCCTCGAAGGTCGCACCTTGTTTGATCCGCGCATACCAGTGGTTGGCTTTAGCGAGGTTTCGAAGCAGCCTTTGATCGACGGTAGCCGTCTCTCCGACCATGAGTTTCATTTCAACACCGCGTCGGCGCTCGGTGAAGGGCAGGGCAATCTGTAGGTCCGCGGCTGCTAGCTCATATTCTTCAGCCAACAAGGTCCTCACACGTCGTTTAAGCAGCGTCAGTGTCAGCTGTCCCGGTTTGAGAATGACCTGTTCAATCAAATCAAATGCAACGGACTTCTCGATAGGCGTTGGGCCGTCTGTATTGATGAGGTTCGAATGGTGCCGACGTTGCAAATTGCAGACCCTGCTCTGCACCGCGTCCGCGATGGGCTCTTCCAACTGGGCTGCTCGTATGCGCCAAGTCTGTTGACGTTCGCTAGCTTGGCTCACTCCGGTTACGAGCTTCTTTGAGATGTAATAGCGATAGCGGTGGTTGCCCTTTTTGGTATGACTGGGCGTGAGCTTCTCGCCCGCTTCGTCAAACAGTTTGCCGGCGAGCGGCGCCGGATCGCGATGTTGTTTGGTCCTGCGCTTCTTCGCGCTCCTGCCAGCGAGCCGATCCTGAAGCTCATCCCATCTGTCTGGATCGATGATGGCTCGATGCTGGCCATTGAAGACCTGGCCCTTGTGCCGGATCCGACCGGCATAGATAGGGTTAGTCAGGATGTGATGCAGCAGTCCTCGAGACATGATGTGGCCGCCGCGCATATTGCCGTTGGCGAGCCTGCAGGTCTTTGAGCGAAGCTGCAGCTGTTGGGCGCTCTCATGGACCAAGCGCAAAGTGCCGTGTTGGTCGTACAGGTCGTAGATCGTTCGAACTGTGCGCGCCTCGTCTTCGTTTACTGCGAGCGTTCTGCCATCTGGGTCGTATCCCAGTGTCTAGCCCCCCATGTCTGGGCCAGTGATTTGCGGTTTCTCTAGTAAGGTTTCTGGCACGGGTGGCCGCATGTTGA
>JBCBXA010000003.1:0-58719 GCA_039816825.1 Pseudomonadota bacterium
GACCAATGATCCCAGGAGAAGTCATCACTGCACCGGGCGATATCGAGCTCAATGCCGGTGTCCAAGCCACAACCGTAAAGGTCGCCAATACCGGAGACCGGCCAGTGCAGGTAGGTAGCCACTACCATTTCTTCGAAACCAACGCAGCGCTGGAATTCGACCGGGACGCCGCCCGTGGCATGCGGTTGAACATTCCTGCTGGCACAGCCGTCCGGTTCGAACCGGGCCAGGCCCGCGACGTGTCGCTGATCCCGCTCTCAGGCGGACGCACGGTGTTCGGTTTCAATGCCAAAATCATGGGTGGCCTTGATTGATGCGGTGGATGCTGGCCCCGCTGGCGATCATGGGCACACTGGCTGCCGCGCCGGCCTTGGCGGAAGAGGCACTCCATCCTTGTGAGACCATGGGCAGCACGGTGGAGACCACCAATTGCTACGGCGAAGCACACGAAGCAGCGGACGGCGATCTGAATCTGGCTTACAAGCTTGCCATGACTGCCGCGAGGGAGGTGGACACCTATACATCTGAGACAGCGCCGAAGGTGGCCGTCATCCTGAGAGACGCACAGCGTCGCTGGATCGCCTATCGCGATGAGGCTTGTGATGCCGAGGCCGCATTCTGGGGTGGTGGAACGGGAGCGAGTGCGGCTTTTCTGGCATGCCTTGAACGCCTGACCCGCGTGCGCGAGCAGGACTTGCGGAGATTGTTTGACTGATGGCACGCATCGCTCTCGCCACGTCCTTTCTTTCTCTCACGGTGGCCGCGGCCTTGGCCTGCGGCGGCAATCCAACCTGCACCGTCGCTGACCCCACGGGCACGCCCCTCAATATTCGTGTTGCACCCAACCAGACCATTATCGGCAACGCGCCCAACGGGACGGTTCTGGAATTCATCGATCATATCGAGCACGAGGGGAAAACCTGGGCCCGTGTGGCGGCTTTCGATCCGGCGACCGACGAACTGAACATGGGCGGCGGTTTCCTATTTGGTGCCTATCTCGACTGCCAAGGCGAGATTACGGAAGCCAGCAATGATGACCTCGTTTTGTGCAAGGTTGCAGACCCGACTGGCACACCTCTCAATGTGCGGGACACACCCAACGGAATGCTTCTGGGCTCGGTGCGCAACGATCAGATCGTGCGCGTCTACGGCCACGAGGTCCACAACGGTAAAGTGTGGGCACTCGCCTATCGTGATGTGCGCGACAATGCCGTTGGCTATGTGTTTGATGCCTACCTCAAATGCGAGGAGGACGGGCATTGATAAAACGCGCCTCCATCGCCCTTGTCGGCATATTTTTCACAAGTGCCCCTGCCTTGGGGTTTGACCCTGATTGTTCTGATCCCGGCAATCTGCCTCAGCAGGGCATGAACTATTGCGCTGCCAAGGAGTTTGAGCGCGCAGATGCCGCCCTGAACGCGGCATGGAAGCTGTTGCGCCCCACGGCGACGAAGGCGTCCGACGGTTCGGACCCGATGCTGCAGGCGCAACGGGCATGGATCAGATATCGCGACGGCCAATGCGATGCCGAAGGTCTGCACTTTGAAGGCGGTTCCCTTGAACCCTTCATCGTGGCGCAATGCCGAACTCGCATGACGCAGGCCCGCACCCAAGAATTGCTGCTGATGGAAAGATATCGCTGATGACCACCTCCCTCTCCCGCACAGAATATGCCGCCATGTTTGGCCCCACGGTGGGGGACAAGGTACGGCTGGCGGATACGGAACTCTTTGTTGAAGTCGAGCGGGATTTGACAGCGGAACATGCTGGCGCGGCAGCCACAGACGGCGCCGGTGCCAATGCACTGCTCTACGGCGAAGAGGTGAAGTTCGGCGGCGGTAAAGTGATCCGCGATGGCATGGGTCAAAGCCAAGTCACGCGCGCCGATGGCGCGGTGGACACGGTTATCACCAATGCGCTGGTGATTGATCATACGGGCATTTTCAAAGCCGACATTGGCTTGAAAGACGGGCGCATCGCCGCCATCGGCAAAGCTGGCAACCCAGACACGCAGCCGGGCGTAGATATAATTGTCGGGCCGGGCACTGAAGCGATTGCGGGTGAAGGCAAAATTCTCACTGCGGGCGGCTTTGACAGCCACATCCACTACATCTGCCCGCAGCAGATTGACGATGCTCTTTATTCGGGCCTGACCACCATGCTGGGCGGCGGCACCGGCCCAGCCCACGGAACCCTCGCCACAACGTGCACACCGGGCCCTTGGCACATTGCGCGCATGATTGAAGCGGCAGACGCATTTCCAATGAACCTGGCTTTCGCTGGCAAGGGCAATGCCAGCCAGCCGGCAGCTCTGGTTGAGATGGTTGAAGGCGGTGCTTGTGCGCTGAAGCTGCACGAAGATTGGGGCACAACGCCAGCGGCTATCGATTGCTGCCTATCCGTGGCAGACGATATGGACGTCCAGGTGATGATCCACACCGACACGCTGAACGAAAGCGGCTTTGTGGAAACGTCGGTCGGCGCCATGAAAGGCCGCACGATCCACGCCTTCCACACCGAGGGTGCCGGCGGTGGTCACGCGCCTGACATCATCAAGATCTGTGGCGAGGACCATGTCCTTCCCTCCTCCACAAACCCAACGCGCCCTTATACGGTGAACACAATCGCCGAGCATCTCGACATGCTGATGGTCTGCCATCACCTCGACAGCTCCATTCCCGAAGATATCGCATTTGCCGAAAGCCGCATTCGCAAGGAAACGATCGCCGCAGAAGACATCCTCCACGATATGGGTGCCTTCTCCATCATAGCGTCGGACAGCCAGGCCATGGGCCGCGTGGGCGAAGTGATCATCCGCACTTGGCAAACCGCCGACAAGATGAAACGCCAGCGCGGACCTCTTCCCGAGGAGACTGGTGACAACGACAACATGCGCGTTCGGCGTTACGTGGCGAAATACACCATCAACCCCGCAATCGCCCACGGCATCAGTGGCGAAATTGGCTCCATTGAAGTGGGCAAACGGGCTGATCTGTGCCTGTGGGACCCGGCCTTTTTTGGTGTAAAACCGGCCATGGTCTTGCTCGGCGGCACGATAGCGGCGGCGCCCATGGGAGACCCAAACGCCTCCATTCCGACGCCGCAGCCGGTGCATTACCGGCCGATGTTCGGTGCCTTCGGCAAGTCGCGGACCAATTCCTCCGTGACCTTCGTCAGCCAGGCGGCTCTCGACGCCGGCTTGCCCGCGAAACTGGGTACCGCAAAGCAGATGCTGGCGGTTCAGAACACGCGTGGTGGCATCGGCAAGCGCTCCATGATCCACAACAATGCAACACCAGACATCGACGTGAACCCCGAGACCTATGAAGTACGCGCCGACGGCGAACTGCTGACCTGCGAGCCAGCAGACGTGCTGCCCATGGCGCAGCGCTACTTCATGTTCTGATGATACGGAAAACCTTAGGAATTAGGCCCACAAGCACGGTTGGCAGCAATGCACGTCGTGCTTTCAGTCGAGTTGTCGGCTTGTCGCTGTGCATTCTCCTACTGGAGAATCTGCTGATCGCGGGAAAGTACCCCAGCCTCGAGCCAAATGCGGGGCATGCCGTATTCGCGATTGCAAGTTCGCTGATCTACTTTGGTGTGATTTGCATCTGGCTATTGTTTGTTTCCAAACCACACTACTCACCCAATCCAATCAGGCTTGTGAGTGATATATTGATATCGGGACTGTTTGCCATTGCAGCATTCAGCCTTGCTTATCGGATATGGGGCATTGTCGACACGTTGGATGCCACCGCAGCCGTCGCAAGCACGGACGCTCTGTATTTTTCCGCGGTCACGTTCTCAACACTGGGGTTTGGCGACTTTCGCCCAGCTGAAAGCATGAGACTGGTGGCTAGTTTTCAGGCGCTTATCGGAAATCTGCATCTCGGCTTGCTGGCCGGTGCCGTGTTCTATGCGCTTAGCATCCAAAATGCGAAGCGCGACGAAAACGGATTAAATGAAAAAACTCACCAAAAACCCAAGCAAGCAGACGACACCCAAGACGTTCGCTGACTTCTGAAATCTCATATATGTGCGTTCTGACATGCAGTGCTCCTCAACCTTAATATATGAAAAAACGGCGGATTTTTCAATGTATCCTTGCACTCTGAGTCATCAGCTATGAGCTGCATAACACTCTCAGCCACCGAACGTCATTTGCGGCGCAAGAGGCTGGTCGCGGACGACGGCGCAGTGGTGATGCTGGATCTGCCGTCAGCTCGCATGCTTGTGGATGGGGAGCAGTTGGAAGCGGTTGATGGCTCGATTGTGACTGTGCACGCAGCAGTCGAGCCGCTGTTGGAAGTCCGTGGCCGCGATGCACGTCATCTGAATGCGCTGGCATGGCAGATTGGAAACAGGCACCTGACAGCCCAGATCGAAGCGGAACGGATCTTGATCGAACGGGACCGGGTCATCGCCGATATGCTTTCGGGACTGGGCGCTCAACTTGCTGAGGTTCAGGAACCCTTCCACCCCGAAGGTGGAGCCTATGGCGACCACTCCCACTCCCATTCTCACTCGCATTCCCGCTCCCATTCTCATCGTCACAGCCATACTCATGGCCACCACCATGGCTGAAAGCGCTGCAACTCAGGACGCGCTGGCGCTGGTGCGCATCATGGCGTGGCTTTCCCCGGCCTTTCCCACCGGGGCGTTTGCGTATTCGGGAGGGCTGGAGGCGGCAGCGCAGTCTGGTTTGGTTGCCAACGAAGAGCAGCTGTTCCTCTGGCTTGAAACACAACTCGAACAGGGCGGGCTGCAATTGGATGCCAAGCTGCTCAGCCTTGCCCATCAATCAAAGGGCGGAGAAAGGCTCGCTTCAGTCCAGGCGCTTGCCAGTGCCTTGGCCGCCAGCGCACCTCGGTGGCAGGAAAGCGTTGGCCAAGGCCGAGCGTTCTTGGCCGGCATTGCCGAACGCGCGGAGTTTTCTGAGCACGATGTGCAGAACGCACTGGGGCTTGGAGAAGCGGATGAGCCATGTTCCCTTTCGGTGGCAGTCGGCGCCGTGGCAGCCTATGCCGATATTCCAAGGAACATGGCCATCCTTGGCTTCCTGCAAGGCGCTGTCGGCCAGCAACTTTCTGCGGCTATCAGGCTGAATCTGATGGGCCAGACCGGGGCGGCCCGCTTGCTCGACCGGCTGGAAAACGCAATCGTGACATGCATGGAGCAGGCACTCGACACTGCGGAAAACGACCTGCACAGCGCAGCCCCCATGGCAGATCTGCTGGCCGCGCAACACGACACACTCAATTCGAGGCTTTTTCTTTCATGAGCAAACATGGCCCTCTTCGCGTTGGTATCGGTGGACCGGTTGGCGTTGGAAAGACAACTCTGACGGCAGCTTTGTGCGCCGCCATGGGCCAGCGTTACTCTGTCGGCGTTGTGACCAATGATATCTACACGCGAGAGGACGCCGATGCGCTGGTGCGCATGCAGGTCCTGTCGTCGGACCGCATCATCGGCGTGGAGACCGGCGGCTGCCCACACACGGCCATACGCGAGGACGCTTCCATCAATCTTCGCGCGATTGATGAGTTGAACGGCCGCTTTCCGGACCTGGACATTGTGTTCATCGAGTCCGGTGGCGACAATCTGGCAGCAACCTTCTCTCCCGATCTGGCCGACCTGACACTCTACGTCATCTCGGTCTGCCAGGGCGGGGATATTCCGCGCAAAGGCGGGCTGGCGATCACGCGCTCGGACATGCTGATTGTCAACAAAGCCGATCTGGCTCCGCATGTTGAGGTCGATCTCGCAACAATGCAGAGCGACACTGAGCAGGCACGGAGTGGCCGCCCTTACCTCTTCACCGATCTGAAGATGGGTAAGGGAACAGAGGAACTGGTAACGTTCCTTGAGCGCGAGGGCGGCCTTGCGCCTGTTGCTCAATCCGCCTGAACTGGGCCTTATTGGGCTCACACTCCACGCCGATTTCGCCACCCACCCCCTATGCAGGTCAGGCTGATGGGCCTAGACAGCGCTAAAGCCGATTTGGCCAACAAGACTGCTGCCTGATCCCACGGCGGAAAGACCCATCATGAATGACTTTGACGGCGTTGCGCGCCCCCTCGCGCAAGCCCTCGCCGTTCGCGGCTATGAAACGGCGACGCCCGTCCAAAAAGCTGTCACCGAACCCAGCCTTGCCAGCTCGGACCTTCTGGTCTCGGCACGCACCGGCTCAGGCAAAACGGTGGCCTTTGGAATCGCCTCTGCCCCCACACTGCTGAATGGCCAGGATCGCCTGGAGCCCGCAGCCAGCCCGCTGGCGCTGATCATTACGCCCACGCGGGAACTCGCATTGCAGGTGATGGCTGAGTTGGAATGGCTCTACGCAAAAACGGGAGCGCAATTCGCTTCCTGCGTTGGCGGTATGAATCCCAGAACTGAACGACGTACGCTGGAGGCTGGAGCCCACATAGTGGTTGGCACTCCGGGTCGTCTTCGGGATCACATCACGCGCAGAGCCCTCGACCTGAGCGAGCTGAAAGTGGTCGTGCTGGACGAAGCCGACGAGATGCTGGACCTGGGCTTCCGTGACGATCTGGAGTTCATTCTTGAGGCAGCGCCAGAAAACAGACGGACCCTGCTCTTCTCGGCCACGGTCTCGAAACCCATCGAGAAACTGGCCAAGACCTTTCAGAAGGATGCCGTGCGCGTGGTGGCGGATGGCGAGAAGCTGCCGCACGCCGACATTTCATACGAAGTCATGCCCGTCGCCGGCTATGACCGCGACAACGCCATCACGAACCTGTTGCGGTTCCACGAAGCCGACGTGGCACTTGTCTTCTGCAACACCCGGGCGGCTGTGGCGCGCCTGGCATCGCGACTGTCCAATCGCGGGTTCTCCGTTGCCGCACTGTCCGGCGAGTTGAGCCAGGCGGAGCGCAACAACGCTCTGCAAGCCCTGCGCGACGGTCGGTCACGCGTTTGCGTGGCGACCGATGTCGCAGCGCGGGGCATTGATCTCCCCAATCTTGACCTCGTCATTCATGCCGATCTGCCAACCGGTGCTGAAACACTTCTCCACAGAAGCGGCCGGACCGGCCGCGCAGGGCGCAAAGGCGTGAGCGCCGTTCTGGTGGACCCGCGGGCGCGACCCAAAGCCGAGCGTCTGCTGCGTCACGCCAGGATCGAGTATCGATGGGCGCACCCGCCTACCGCCCACGCAGTCGCGCAACGAGATGAAGAGCGAATCCTAGCGCAAGCTGCCAGCGCAACTGGGCCCACTGAAGAAGAACGAAGCTTCATCGCGCAGCTACAAGGCAAGTTCTCAGCAGAACAGCTAGCAACCGCCTATCTGAGACAATGGAACCAAGGCCGCTGTGCGCCGGAAGAGCTAGACCTGCTACCCCTCGACGGACGTCGCAGCGAACAGCGAAGCGGCGGGAAGGACAAGCCGGAGCGCGTGCACAAGCAGTTCGAACAGAGCGTCTGGCTGTCGCTGTCAGTCGGGCGCAAGCAACGGGCGGAGCCACGTTGGCTGATCCCGCTTCTATGCAAGAGCGGCGGCATCCACAAGCGCTCCATTGGCTCCATCAAGATGCACACCGATGAGACACGAGTGGAGCTGGACGGCAACATTGCCGATGCCTTTCTAGACCGTGTTGGCCCTGACCTGACACTCGAGAAGAGTATCAGAGTGAAAGTGCTGGATGCGGCAGCCGCGAGAAAGGCGCCCGAACAAACCGCAAAAAATGCAGCACGGGACACCCAAGGAGAGGAACCGAACGGCAAGCCTGCCCGCGAGAAAAGTAAAGAGGCTCGGGGACCCAGGCCCGGACGGTCAAAGCCAAGGACCAAGCCGAAAGGCGGCGACAAGGCACGCTTTAAGCCAAAACCGGGCTCGAAGCCCAAGACGTCAAAATCAAAGCCGAGGGCTCGAAAGGGTCAGTAGTCCCTCTCATAGAAGATGCCGAGCTTTGAGTTGCCATCGCTGGCAACGCTGCCTTTGGCCTTCAGATTGCGGGTAATGTCGAGGTTGATGCTGGCCTCGCCGCCGCCCGCCCCGGCCTGCGTTTCAAGATAGACATTGTCCTGAATGTATTTACCGGCACGAACAGCAGTGTTGCCATCGCCATCCTGCACAACGTCCAGATCGTCCACCCCGAGCCCCTGCCTGATCTGATCGGCCAGGCCCGGTCCGCTTGAACCATTGGTCAACGATGCCGCAGCCGTTGCCAGACTGGCTATCTGCAGGGGTGACAAGGAGCCTATTCCCTCCCCAAACAAAATCTGAGCCAGGATTTCGTCTTCCGGCAGTTCCGGCGACGATGAGAGGTTCAACTCAAGATTGGATGCCAGACCAAACAGCCGGATGAAGGCGGTGACCTCGCCCTCCTGCACCAGCGCCAGCAGATTGATCTGGGGGTCGAGCGTTCCGGTGAGTCTTACAGACCCCTCATCCAGCACGATCCGCTTGGACAGAATGGAGAGGCGGCCCCTGATCAGATCGAAAGACCCAACCGGCGACAGGTTCAGAAGCGGACCACGGATACGCACGCTGCCGCCGAGTTCCGCATCAATGCCGCGACCGCGCAGGAAGATTCGATTTGGCGCATTGATTTGAATGTCCAGCCTTGGACCGGCACCCGTTGAGTTGCCACCACCGTCAGGCGTCACCTTCTCGATGCGTGCAAGCGTGCGCAGGGTGGGCTGGCTGGGATTGACGTGGACGACCGGCAGCAACTCCCCAGCGCCGCCAAGGCTGCCGGGGATGGTGACATTGGCTTCCGCAATGTTGATCTGCCCGCCCACCAATGGGCTGGAGGCCAGCGGTCCGGTGACAGCGAGTTGAGCGCTCAGTCGAACAGTGAATATCTCGCCGTCAGTGTATTGGGCTTCAGACAAATTGATGGACAGGTCAGCTGGCAGACCGGCGGACAATCCGACGCCGCCAGAAATCGAGACTTGCCCGCCTCCCGACAGAGATGCGTTGGCGCGATTGATGGAGATGCGATCACCCTGGAGGGATGCGAGCAGGTTCAAGCCATTTAGCCGCAAGTTGGACAAGGGATCGACAAAGGTGCCGCTGGCCACCGACAGAAGGCCGTTTACGCGGGGGTCAGACAGGCTGCCGGTCACGCTGGCGGTGACACTTCCGGACCCTGAAAGCGTTGCGCCGCGATCCGCCAGAAAACGGTTGGCCAATGCCAGTGGAGCTTCCGCGCGAACATCAACCCGCAGTCCGGGACCCGAAAGAGGTATGGCCCCCGACGCGTTGGCGACCAGACCATCCCCCCGCACGGAGGCGCCTGAGAGACTGATCTCATTGTCAGCAAAGCGTCCACTTGCTGAGGCATTGAGAACGCCCAGCCCGGCCTGCCGCAGTGCAGCCGCTTCCAGGCCGGCGACATCTGCATCGAAAGTGGCCGTTGGGGCCGATGGTGTGCCGCCGACGGAGAAACGACCGGTCAGTGACCCTCCGAGCCCCAGGGAAGGATCGACTGCATTCGCGACGTTCAACGGTACGGATGTGAGCGTGCCCTGGAGCTCCAACCGATCACCCACTTGACCAGAAATGGCCAGACGTCCCGATGAACCGACGCTGAGCGCAACATCCGCCAGGGAGGTCACTCCATCTTCCACCCGGATGCGCGCGGTGTTCAGTAGCTGCGTATCGCCAAAGGGCGACGCCACGGAGAGCTGGGATATCCACGCGGACAGGCCATTCGCATCCGGTGTGATTTGGGCCTCAGTAGAAACGTCCGTCGAGCCGTTCAGCCGCGCAGTGCCGGCAACCGTGGTCGTCCTGTCAGTGGTGGACGCTGTCGCATTGACGGAGTTTAGGATCGTGCCGGCAACCAACCCGTCCTGCCCCGAAATCGCTGCGGTGACCATGGGCTCGCCGAAGGCATCCGAGATCGAACCCACCGCCGTGGCGAGGCCAATGCGATTTTCTTCGATCCGGAACCCCGAGACGCGCGCATCAAAGGCCACGTCCTGACGAGCGGCAGCATTCTCTCCACCGTCAAACTCGATGTCTGCCTGTATGGCACCCGAACCATCCACCAGCGCAAGGGCGAGAAGATCGGAGATGTCTGTCGAACTGATGCGGACGCCGCCATCCAGCAGGGAAGCCTGATAGGTGATGTCTCCTTCAATACTTGTCGGCCCCAAGGACAGGTTCAATTGCTGAAGACTGGCCGCTTCATCGCCGGATCGGATGATGGATGTCAGGTCAAAGTCTGAACTGTTTACGGTCCCGTCACCCGAGAGTTCACCGGCCAGCATGCCGTCCACCAGCTGACCATCCAGTTGGATGTCCAGCTTGGGCACGGGTCGCCCCAGGAGAGAAGCATCCGCGATGCCTGCACTTGCAGCAATCGCCAATGGCTGTACCGGCCTATTCGGGTCCGACGGAGGTGACTGGTTCAAACTGGCCAGAAGCTGCAGGCTGCCATTGGCGCGCGGATCGACATCTCCCAAATCGTCGATCTGTGCGATGGCTGAAAGATCGGCGCGATAAGATGCGTAGGAACCATCGAGTTCGATACGACCTTGCGGACTGAGCAAGACCAGTTGACGGAACAACAATCCATTCTCGTCACGCCTTGCGCCACCCGTTAGGCGGGTCGTGCCGGAAAGCAGATTGTCGAGGGCTTCAATGCCGGTACCGGCGTTGGCAAGGCGTCCATCTGCGGCGAGGTCAAAGCCGCCGCCCACAAGCTGAACCTCACCCTCAAGCGCCAGATCCGCCCTGCCAGCAAGGGCACGATTTGCAAGTCCCGCAAACCGGGAAAGATCCGGCACTGCCGCGTTCATCTGACCGTCAAATGTCAGGCCACTGAGCTTGCCCCCGCCCGTTATCTTGGCGGTGTCGCTCGCCACGTCGAACATCTCAAACACAGCTGAGCCGTCCGCCCAGGATCCAACAAAAGAGGCGGCAACAGCGCCGCCCAGAGCCTGCTGGAGTGCCGCTTCTGAAGCAGACACGTCATCTGCGGCAGCGCGCAGGTCGAAGGTCACACGGGTGCCAACTTCGCCTTCGGGTGCCAAAGCCTCTCCGCCGCCCGACAACGAGACTTTGGGCAGGGACAGTTGTTCCGTGCGAAGATCCTGTACGGCAAGCGCCATTCGCCATTGATCACTGCGCGCCGCATCAAACCCGACGATGAGGGCGGCATCGGTCAAAGTCGTCTGAGAGCCCTCACCCGGCAGTTGAACAGGCGCGCCATCGGGCAAACGGAGGGCAGCGCGCAAATTGACCAGCGGTATGAACCCATCGGCGCGGCGAACCAGACGGCCTTCAGCCTCAACGGCGCCGCTCTCGAGAGAAAATGACTTCAGTTCAAGGCCACCTTCTGATGGCACTGTGAAGTCCGCTTCCAGGCTGGAACTTGTACCAAAGAACGCTCTTTGCTCCGGCGCCAGCAGTTCTGACAATTGGCCGGCCAATGCAAATCGGCCGCTCAAGTCGGAGGATAGCAGACCGTCATTCACCTCCAGGCTTCCGTCCAGCACACGCTGTCCGTTCGCCTCAAACGCCAAGGTGAGATCGAGATCGGAAACGGGACCGCCACCGAAGATGGTGAGCGCAACCGCCGGTCTGTCATGTATGGATAGAAGATTGGAGAGAACGCCGTCGGGCGGTTCGCGCAACGTCACGCTTGTATCAAGTTCAGTGCTTTGCGCATCGTAGGACGCCAACAGTTGCAGCGACCCGCCGGGACCGTCCAATCGCTCAACGGACAACTCGGTGTCGAGATTGCCCTCGGCCAGCGTTAAGCGCCCATCCAAGGACAGTCTTGCGGCCAATCCGAAAACTGCTTCGGCAAAGCTGGCTTCCTTTAGTTGAAGGCTCTGAACCTCGACCGCGACTGGCAACTCTGGAATGGCGAGACCGCCCGCCTCCGCCGGGGGCAGGCTTTCATCGGCAAGAGGCTGCCGGGTCCACGAAAGCGCCGCCGCTGTAAGGCTTTCCACCTCTAACCGGCCCGAGAAAAGTGCGGATCGGTTCCAAACCAGCCTCGGGTCCGTGAGCGTCAACCAGACACCTTCTTGATCGGCGATGGTGATGGAACTCAAACTGATGTCCGAGGAGAGCGCGCCCTCCAGGCCGTTGAGCCGGATCTGCATGGTGGGGGTCGAGATCTGCTCCTCGACGAATCGAACGAGACGGCTCTTTTCCTCAGCCTCCTGATCCTGGGCAAAGGCCAAAGGGACAGCCCAGAGCAACTGGGCGACGATACAGACACTGATGAAGATGTACCGCATCAGAACGCCTGCCCTATGCCAGCATAGATGCCAAATCGGCTGTCACCGGCCTTCCGGACAACCGGAACGGCCACGTCCAGCCGGATGGGGCCGAGCCCGGTCTTGTACCGGAGGCCGAAGCCTGCGCCGACACGCAAGTTCTGATCGAAGTTGGGCAGCGATCCGGACCCGACTGCGCCGGCATCAATAAAGCCGACCAGCCCGATGTTCTCGGTGATGCTTTGGCGAACTTCGGCAGACGCCTCAAACAGCGAACGACCACCCACCGTGCGTCCTCCCGGACCCGTAACCCCAATGGAACGATAGCCAAACCCTCGCACCGACGCGCCACCGCCAGCCAGGAAACTTGCGTCCGACGGCAGCTGGGACAGGGGCGCACCACCGATAACGCCCAGCTTGAGGCGGCCCGCCAGAACTGTGCGATCGTCTTCTCCCAGACTTGAAAATGCGCGGCTTTCGCCTTCGGCCTTGAAAACGAAATTGTCGAACGTCCACTCATAAAAGGGCTTGATGCTGGCCGTGGCGAAAATGCCGGATGTGGGATCCAACTCATTGTCCCGGCTGTCATATTCAGCACCAGCACTCACACCGATCAAGCCCAGGTTTCGAATGCCAAAGGCGTCGTTGTAACGACCATAACTGGCAAAGGCCGAACCGTTTAGGGTCCACCGTTCGGTTGCAAAATAGTCAGCGGTCAACGAGGTTTCGGCCTTTGTAGCCGTGTAGGCGCTCAACACTTCGCGCTCCGCCAGCGCCTCGATTGTGAGGTCGAGATCGGGATGAAAGCGCCCTGGCAGCGTGAGTTCGGTCGACAGGAGATAATCGAGCCTGGTGGGGTCGAACGTGGCTCCGATGCCCGAAACCTGGCCATCGACACGAAGACGCTCGGCACGACCCCACAAATTGCGATGGAGCCAGAATGCCTCGGCGCTCAACCCGTCAATCGTGGATATGGTAGCACCTACCCCGAACCGGCGCAGCTTGCGCTCGCTCACTTGAACGGTCAGCGGCAGTTGGCCATCGGCGCCGATCTCATCGGCTTCAACAATGCGATGCGAGTCGAAGACGCCCAGGCGCCGAAGCCGGGCCTGAGCCCGCCGAAAATCCTCAGGATCATAGCGATCCCCGGGCCGCAACGCCGCCTGCCGAGCGACAAAGGCAGCGTTCATTCGCTCAGTACCGGTCACCTCTGTCGGGCCATATCGCGCAAGGCGACCGAGCTCGACTTGAATGCGCGCGTCCAGCTCGTCTTCTGCATGTCTAGCAACGAACTGCCGATCAGAAATACGCGCCTTGGCGTACCCCTGTGATCGCCAACCATCCACTGCCAGACGTTCGGCCCGGTTGGCGGAGGTGGCCCTTGCGATTTCGCCCGGCGCGTAGCCTTCCCGCAACAAGGCATCACTAAAGCTGCGACCTTCGGCGCTCACATCAGGCGCATTTTCGACCGTCGCCTCCCCAAAACGATACTGAACAGATGGAGTGACACGCACGAACAGTTCTGCATCGTCCGGCAGTTCAGTGGTGAGCGGCAGATCGGACACTTCCTGACCTTGCCATGTGATCGAGATTGCCCCGGCATATCTCCCATCATTGTAGAGCGAAGCGAGAATGTTGCGGTAATCCGACTTGGCCTTGTTAAGCAGGCCAGCCGATCCCGAAGCCGGCGCTCCACGATCGCGCCAAAGCTCGGAAGCGCCTTTGACCAGCTTCTCAAGCTCTTCATCATCGTCGGTGACGACAAGACTTACGGAGTATGGCTTGGGATCAATAACTCCATCGGCCAGTGCACGATCAATGGGATCCGGGCAGTCGCCCCACAAACAACGCCCGAACAACTCAAAGCCATAGGCATGCGTTGTCGCTACCGGTGCGGCAAGCACCAGCGCAAACAAGACCGCAAACGCTCTTTGCAGGACAATCGGGCTTATCTCGAAACTCTTTCTACACTGCTTGCCGGGGTAGCGCGATCATAGCCGCCAAATGGTTGGACTGCACTCATGAAACAAGCGAGGCGGTTAAAGGTTGCAACCGTGGTCACGGCTTCTTGACCCCCAATTGGGGCTCTCATAGGTTCGGGCACATCGGCAAAGCCAACAAAATCGGCGATGCGAACACAATCTACATCGACCGATCCGACGGTCATCACCCGCTGTCAGCAGCTTCGCTTAGCCCATCCAGAGATATCAATATGAAGACCATTCAGAACGCCATTGGCGGCCAGCTTGTTCAATCCGGCTCAGACCGCAGCCAGAACGTGTTCAATCCGGCCACCGGCGAGGCCGTCGCCACCTTGCCGCTGTCAACAACGGCCGAAATGGATGCCGCCGTGGCCGCCGCCAAGGCCGCGCTACCTGGGTGGGCCAACATGCCGCCGCTGAAGCGGGCGCGCTACATGTTCCGCTTCAACGAACTGCTCAACGAAAACATCGACGATATCGCCCGCGCCATATCCGAAGAGCACGGAAAAACCTTTGAGGATGCGAAGGGCGAAGTGGCGCGCGGCATCGAAGTTGTGGAGTTCGCCTGTGGCATTCCCAGCCTGCTCAAGGGCGAGTTTTCCCGCAATGTGGGCCCAGGCATCGACACGATTGGCGACCGCCAACCGCTGGGTGTGGTCGCTGGCATCACGCCGTTCAACTTCCCGGCCATGGTTCCGCTGTGGATGTACCCAATGGCGATTGCCTGCGGAAACACTTTCATTCTCAAGCCGTCGGAGCGGGATCCATCGGCTGTGATGGTGGTGTTCGATCTCTTTAAGAAAGCAGGGTTTCCTGATGGGGTGCTGAACGTCGTTCACGGCGACAAAGAATGCGTGGATGCCATTCTCAAACACCCCGATATCAAAGCGGTCAGCTTTGTGGGCTCTACCCCCATCGCCGAATATGTGTACTCAACCGGAACCGCTGCCGGCAAACGCGTTCAGGCCCTGGGCGGAGCGAAGAACCACATGGTGGTGATGCCAGATGCAGACATGGAAAAGGCAGCCGACGCGCTCATGGGCGCGGGCTATGGTTCTGCGGGCGAGCGCTGCATGGCCATCTCTGTGGCTGTGCCTGTAGGAGAAGAAACCGCCGACAAGCTGGTGGCCGCGCTCAAACCACGGGTGGAGAGCCTGAAGATCGGGCCCGCCACCGACCCTGAAGCTGAAATGGGGCCGCTTGTCACCAAGGATGCCCAGGACCGCGTTCTTGGTTACATTGATGCTGGCGAGAAGGAGGGGGCAGACCTTGTCGTGGATGGCCGCGGCTTTTCACTGCAGGGCTATGAAGATGGCTACTTCGTCGGCGGCACACTGTTTGACCGCGTCACCACCGATATGAGCATCTACACCGACGAGATCTTTGGCCCGGTTCTGAGCGTCGTTCGCGCCAAGACGTACAATGAGGCCGTCGATATGATCGATGCCCACGAATACGGCAATGGCACAGCGATCTTCACCCGCGATGGCGACACGGCGCGCGACTTTGCTGACCGGATCGCGGTAGGCATGGTCGGCATCAATGTGCCGATCCCTGTGCCCGTGGCCTACCACTCGTTCGGCGGCTGGAAGCGCAGCCTGTTCGGTGACCACGACATTTATGGCCCCGAAGGCATCCGCTTTTACACGCGCCTGAAGACGATCACCCAACGCTGGCCCGACGGCATCAAGAATGGAGCCGTCTTTACATTCCCTGCTTAAGGGCCCGGCTTAGGAGTGGGCCAGTCGCATCGCTAACCAAGCTGCTTGAGCGGGTCCGCGTCGAGGCGAAACACGTCCGGCGCACCATCGACTGCCGGGAAAAGTTGTCGAACGAGCGGGTCGTGGCCAGGCACAACCAGTTCGGGGGCTGATGCGAGGCGCTGGATGGTTTCGAAACCATCCAGCATGTCCTGCATGTCGACGACGATGGGAAACGGTTTCTTGCGCACCCAGTTTTCATAGTAATGGGCGGTATCCGAAGCCAAAACCAACGAACCGCGTCTGGTGGACACGCGCACAGCCTGCAATCCGCGTGAGTGCCCGCCGGTCCGGTGCACGGTCACGCCGGGCACAATTTCACCGTCGCCATCGTGAAATCGAACTCGACCCGAATAGACCCGCCGCACCATCTCGCACACATGCTCTGCCGTGAACGGCATCTGCAAAACTGGGTGGCACATGCAGGACCCGGTTGCGTAGGCCATTTCGGCCTCCTGCATGTGGATCATGGCTTTCGGAAAAGCGGAAAGACAGCCCGCATGGTCGTAGTGCAAATGGGTGATGATGAGATCCGTCACCTCGGCGGGGTCAATGCCAAACTGCGCCAGCTGTGTGGCCGGATCGCGCAGGATGGGCCGGTTTCGCCTCTGCGCCTCCTCCTGATCGTAACCAGTGTCGACGACGATGGTGCGCTCACCGGAGCGGAGCGCCCAAACGAAATAGTCCATATCGTGCGGGCTGGCATGGTCGTCATCAAAGATGAAGCTGTCCGCTCGTGTGCGACCCGGGCGATCAGCATAACGAAGGGCGTAGACTTCCCATTGCTGGTCTGACCAGTGTTCGGTAGACCATCTACGGCTTTTCACTTCCTCACATGAGAACACGGCTTAGCCTAACACGATTGAAGTGCTGAAAGTTTCCAATCGGCGCGAGAGAACCATGTCTGAAACCGCTGCGTCGAAACGGGCAAAGTGCGCCGTCTCAAGGTGCGCCGCGTGGCCGGACTCATCATGGTAGACTTCATAGAGGTAAAACACCGTTGGCTCCGCAGGATCGCTCCAGACATCGAACCTAGAGCAGGTCGTCTCCTCTACGCTTCTGGTGGCGTTTTCGATGATGGCCTCACGAAAGGCCTCCACCTGTGGTGCCGAAACCTCGATCCGCACGCTGACGCAATAACTCATGGTGACCTCCCTACCCAAGCTTGCAGATAGCAGGCCGAGTTGCAAAGAGCGAAATGTCAGTGTTTGGACACATCGGATAGAGACAGTCCTTTGGTTACTGGTGATAGCGGATCAGCGGGGAGCGACAACATGACAATCAAAGTGCTTGGAGTTGGCGCTGGCTACTTCAGTCAGTTTCACTACGAGGCCTGGCAGGAAAATGAGAATGTAGAGCTCATTGGTATCGTGGACCGCGATATTGAAACAGCGCGCTCCATGGCCGAACGGTTTGGCAACCCACCAAGCTTCACTGACCTACAGATCGCGCTCGACGCAACGTCCCCCGATCTGGTGGACATTATCACTCCGCCACCGACACATCTCGATCTGATCTCGCAAGTCGCCGCAGCCGGGCTTCCCGCCATTTGCCAGAAGCCGCTCTGCGGGAACCTTCGGGACGCGCAGCGGGCGGCTGACATTGTTGAGCAAGCTGGCACGAAGCTGATCGTGCACGAGAACTTCCGCTTCCAGCCCTGGTATCGGGCCATGGCAGATCTGCTGGTCAACAATCGTGTTGGCGATGTCTACCAGATGACGTTTCGCTTGCGCCCCGGAGATGGCCAGGGGCCGCACGCTTATCTTGCGCGGCAACCCTACTTCCAAACCATGCCCCGCTTCCTGGTCCATGAAACAGCGGTCCATTTCGTTGATGTGTTCCGCTATCTGATGGGGGAGCCGAGTTGGGTATGGGCGGACCTGCGCACGCTGAACCCTGTCATAACCGGCGAAGATGCAGGACTGATCGTCTTCGGCTTTGAAGATGGGCGACGTGCCGTCTTCGATGGTAACCGGCTGGCCGATCATGCTGCCAAAGACCCAAGGCGCACCATGGGGGAAGCCCTGCTCGAGGGAAGCGCCGCCACGATGGAACTGAATGGATATGGGCAACTGACGATCCGCGAGCACGGGCAGGAAAGCATGACGGCGGTTGAAGTCGCGTCACACCCCACCCGGTTCGGAGGTGGTTGTGTGCCCGCCCTGCAGGCGCATGTTGTTGAGCACCTGCTGCACGGAAGTGCTCTCGAAAATCAGGCCTTCGACTATCTCAAGTCCATGGAGCTTGTTGAAGCCATATACCGATCTACGGCATCAGGAACGAAAGTCTCAGTCGCAGGCAGCTAATGCCTAATCTTTGGCGTTGAACAAAAAAGCGGCACGCCTATTGTGCGGGCATGCCGGAAAAGTCCCCCTCTGTACTGGTGATCGACACTCAGCCTGCGCGCGCTGCGATCATTGAAGAGGGTTTGAGGGCTGCGGGCTATGAGCGGGTTGATATCATCACTGATTTCAACGGCATCGCACAGCGCATCGAGGCGAGCGAACCAGACGTAATCGTGATGGACCTGGGCAACCCCGGGCGTGATACGTTGGAAAACATGCTCAGCATCACGCGGGCTGTTCGGCGCCCTGTCGCCATGTTCGTGGACCAGTCGGACAAGCAAAGCATGGAGCAGGCCATTGAGGCGGGTGTGTCTGCCTACGTGGTTGATGGGCTCCGCAAGGAGCGCGTGCGGTCCATCATGGAAATGGCGATCAGCCGCTTCAACGCGTTCTCTCGCCTCGAGCGAGAGTTGGAGAACGCCAAGTCCGCCCTGACGGAGCGCAAAACCATTGATCGGGCCAAACGCCTGATCATGACAAGCCGAAGCCTCGACGAGGACTCGGCTTACAAATTGCTACGCACCACAGCGATGAACCAGAACCGGCGAATGGTGGAGGTTGCGGAGAGCCTGCTCCTGTCAGCCAGCCTGTTGGGCGATGGGGGAGCCGAGTCATGACCACGCAAATCAGAGCCGGCTTCCTGCCCCTGATCGACGCGGCCATTCTGATCGCTGCACGCGAGATGGGGTTTGCGGAAGAACATGGGATAGACCTGTCGCTGGTTCGCGAAACGTCCTGGGCCAATGTGCGGGACCGACTGGCGGTCGGCCACTTTGATGCCGCACATATTCTGGCGCCGATGCCGATTGCAGCCAATCTGGGCCTCACAGCCATTGGCCAAACGCTGATCGTTCCCATGGCCCTTGGGCTCGGCGGCAATGCCATCACGGTTTCGAACGATCTCCACGCGAGCCTGGGTTCACCACCTCAGGGACAGCCTGCAGAGAGCGCAGAGGCGTTGGCGCGCTATATCGAAAGCCATCGCGAAACACGTCTCCGCTTTGCCGTGGTCCACCCCTTCTCAGCGCACAACATCGAACTCCGCTACTGGCTGGCAGCGGGCGGCATATCCCCCGACCAGGATGTAGACATCGTTGTCTTGCCACCCGCGCTGGTGCCGGACGCGCTGGCGGCTAGGACTATTGAGGGCTACTGCGTGGGCGAGCCGTGGAACACTGTGGCGGTGCTGGCTGGAACCGGAAAAATCCTCACCACGAAAAGCGCGATCTGGGCATCTAGCCCAGAGAAGGTACTGGCAGTTTCGGATCAGATTGCGCGGACCGATATGGACCTGGTGCACCGGATTATACGGGCGCTGACGCAGAGCGCCCAATGGTGCGCCGCTTCGGACAATGCTGATGCTCTCGCAGAGCTTCTAAGCCGCGCTGACTATCTGGCGAAGGCAAAGGGCGACATCATATCCGCCTTGTTGGGCCCAGCCGCCTACGAGCCATTTCACGGCGCAGCGACATTCCCGTGGCAGAGCCATGCGCTGTGGCTCTACAGCCAGATGGTGCGCTGGCAGATGGCGGAACACTCCGCCGAGAACGCTGAGCTTGCGGCTTCAACCTATCGACCGGACATCTACAGGTCCGCCCTGGCGGCAACAGACGTGCCTGTGCCCACCGCCAATGCCAAAGTTGAGGGCGCTTTGCAGTCGTCGGCCCATGTGGGTGCAAAGTCCGGCGGCCAAGACAGCGCGCTTCTTATGGGTCCGGATGGCTTCTTCGATAATCGCAAGTTCGACCCGGATCGCCTTGAAGACTATCTGCGCGCTCAATCGAACTCATCCCCAAGCGCTGATCTGCATATCTGATGAGCATTCGGACAGTTGATGCACAATTAGGCAGCGCAGCTTAGATGCGCTCAAAACTGGCTGCCGAAGCGTTGTCCGGCCAAGCACTTGAATTTCAATCGCTTTTCAGATCACCAGCAAACTGGCACACCTATTGCTAAACTGTTAACGAGCCGGACGGCTCACCTCGACCCAAAGGCGGGTCGAACCAAACAGCATCGCCGCTGAACAGCGCATCCTACGCCCTTCCTCCCATTGGCGTCGATGCGAGGTTCGGCGGCGTTTTCTTTTGACCGAGCGCGATTTCCTCCCAAACGCGCGCAGAAGGGATAAAATGACCAAGTTTCGCACAACACGCAGAGCGCTGATCGCATTGGCATCTGCAACACTCGCAGCAGCGACGTTCCTGACGCCCGCCAACGCCGAGATGCTCGACGTTGAGAAAGATGAGTTGAAGTTTGGCTTCATCAAACTCACCGATATGGCTCCTCTCGCAGTAGCCTATGAGCTTGGCTACTTTGAAGATGAAGGCCTGTTCGTCACGCTTGAGCCGCAGGCGAACTGGAAAGTGTTGCTCGACCGCGTGATCACCGGCGAACTGGATGGAGCGCACATGCTCGCCGGCCAGCCGCTTGCAGCGACCATCGGCTTTGGTACCAAGGCGCACATCGTGACGCCTTTCTCCATGGATTTGAACGGCAACGGCATCACCGTCTCCAACGAGGTCTGGGAAGTGATGCGCGAGCACATTCCGTCTGATGCGGATGGCAAGCCGATCCACCCGATATCTGCTTCTGCGCTGAAGCCAGTTGTCGAGAAGTTCAAGGACGAGGGCCGCCCGTTCAATATGGGCATGGTCTTCCCGGTCTCGACCCACAATTACGAGCTGCGTTACTGGCTCGCCGCCGGGGGCATTCATCCGGGCTTCTACTCACCATCTGACGTGTCGGGCCAGATTGACGCTGATGCGCTTCTGTCAGTGACGCCACCGCCACAAATGCCTGCCACACTCGAAGCCGGCACAATCGACGGCTATTGCGTGGGCGAGCCCTGGAACCAGGCAGCTGTGTTCAAAGGCATCGGCGTTCCAGTGATCACGGACTACCAGATCTGGAAGAACAATCCGGAGAAGGTGTTCGGCCTCACCAAGGAGTTCACCGAGGAAAACCCGAACACGACCCTTGCCTTGACCAAGGCCCTGATCCGCGCCGCCAAATGGCTTGATGAGAATGACAATGCCAACCGCATGGAAGCTGTCGAGATCCTAGCCCGCTCGGAATATGTGGGTGCAGACGCCGAAGTGATCGCGAACTCCATGACCGGCACCTTCGAGTTCGAGAAAGGCGACAAGCGCGACATCCCGGACTTCAACGTCTTCTACCGCTATTACGCGACCTACCCGTTCTACTCGGACGCCGTGTGGTACCTCACTCAAATGCGCCGCTGGGGCCAGATCGCCGAACCCAAAGACGATGCCTGGTACGATGAAGTCGCCAAGTCCGTCTACCTGCCGGATATCTATCTGCAGGCGGCCCGCATGCTGGTTGACGAAGGCTATGTCGATGAAGCCGACTTTCCTTGGGACAGCGATGGCTACAAGGCACCAACCCCAGCTGAAGATATCATCGACGGCGTCGCCTATGACGGCAAACAGCCCAACGCTTATCTCAAGTCCCTCGAGATCGGCCTGAAGGGCGAGGACATTGTAGGCGGTTGATCCAACGCCTGCGATAGCGCCGGGGCGGTGTGCACCACTGCCCGCCCCGGCACACCTTATTTGGTATCCCCAACATCCATTCCGGAGCTCACTCCATGGCCAACGCCGCCGACACAGCCCCTGCCTCCTCCGGCGCCACTCCAAGCACACGGGAGCGCGCCTTTACCGCCATCAACAAAGCCAGCGGCTGGCTGGACGCGCTTGGTTTCTCCTGGCTCACGCCCATTTTGAAAATTGCTGCCGGTGACAGCCCCCGCGAGCAGTTCAAAGAGCTGCGCAAAGTTCTTCTCATCCCACTGACCGGCATTCTGGTCTTTGTGCTGGCCTGGGGCGTCCTCGCGCCGAAAGTTCAGACATCGCTTGGTGCAGTTCCTGGCCCCGTTGAAGTCTGGGAACAGGCTGGCGTGCTCTGGGACGACCATGTGCGCGAGCGCGAAAAAGCCGCTGCCTTCTACGAGCGGCAGGATGCGCGCAACGCAAAACTGATCGAAGAAGGTCGCGAAGATCGCGTGAAGGAACGCACCTACACCGGTAAGCCGACCTATCTCGATCAGATTGTCACCTCACTCTTCACAGTCGGCCTTGGCTTCCTGATTGCCACGGCCATAGCGGTTCCCGTCGGCATCGCGTCGGGTCTATCCAAGAGCTTTAATGGTGCCATCAATCCGCTGATCCAGATCTTCAAGCCTGTTTCGCCGCTGGCCTGGCTGCCGATCGTGACGATGATCGTCTCCGCAACCTACGCAACACCATATGACTGGCTGCCCAAGTCGCTCCTCATCTCGGCCATCACAGTGACGCTCTGCTCCATGTGGCCGACGCTCATCAACACCGCGCTTGGTGTTGCGTCCGTGGACAAGGATCTCATGAATGTGGGCCGCGTACTCCAGCTGCCGACGCGCAAAACCATCACCAAAGTCGTTCTGCCGTCCTCGCTGCCGCTGATCTTCACCGGCCTTCGCCTCAGCCTCGGTGTTGGCTGGATGGTGCTGATCGCAGCCGAGATGCTCGCCCAGAACCCAGGCCTTGGTAAATTCGTGTGGGACGAGTTCCAGAACGGGTCTTCCTCCTCCCTCGCCAAGATCATGGTGGCCGTGCTGACCATCGGCATCATCGGCTTCCTGCTGGACCGTGTGATGTACGCTCTGCAGCGCGCCTTCACCTTCTCGGCCAATCGATAGGGGATGGCAGTGAGTTATCTTGAAATCTCAGACCTCTCCAAGAGCTATGGCGAGGGGCCAGACCGCACTGACGTGCTGGCCAACGTCAACCTCAAGGTCGAAGAAGGCGAGTTCATCGCCATTGTGGGCTTCTCCGGCTCCGGCAAGACAACGCTGATCTCAGCTTTGGCCGGCCTGCTGGAACCTGACGCCGGCGGTGTGATCTTCAAAGGAAAAGAGATCGACGGCCCCGGCCCGGAGCGTGGCTTGGTGTTCCAATCCTACTCTTTGATGCCTTGGCTGACAGTGGCAGGCAATGTCAGCCTGGCCGTGGACAGCGTGCACGGCGACAAGTCCCGCACCGAGCGAGCCGCCATTGTCGACCGTTACATCGATATGGTGAGCCTGACCCCAGCCCGCGACCGCAAACCGGCAGAACTGTCCGGCGGCATGCGCCAGCGTGTGTCTGTGGCCCGCGCCCTAGCCATGCAGCCCGAGGTTCTGCTGCTGGACGAGCCTCTTTCCGCACTGGACGCCCTCACCCGCGCCAAACTGCAAGATGAGTTCGCTGACATCTGCGAGAAAGAGAAGAAGACCATCATCCTCATCACCAATGATGTGGATGAGGCCATTCTGCTGGCAGACCGGATCATACCGCTCACTCCCGGACCCAACGCGACGCTTGGGAAAGACTTCAAAGTCGACATTCCACGCCCGCGCGACCGTGCGGAGATGAACTCCGACGAGACCTTCATTCGGCTGCGTGGCGAAATCACAAGCTATCTGATGGGAGTGGGCGCCGAACGCGGAGCCGATATTGAGCGTGAGATCGTACTGCCCAACGTGGTGCCCTTCACCGCCAATGATGACGGAGAGAAACTGCCTGCAGCCTATGAACAGGCAGCGGCAACAGCGACGAGCCGTCGCTTCCTGCAGTTCAGCCAGCTCAAGAAGGTCTACCCAACACCCAAAGGCCCCCTCACGGTTGTCGACGGCTTTGAATTTGAGATGGCGAAGGGCGAGTTCACAACGCTCATCGGTCACTCGGGCTGCGGCAAGTCCACAGTTCTGTCCATGGTCGCTGGCCTGAACCCCATCACCGAAGGTGCGATCATCCTTGATGGCAAACACATCACTGAAGCCGGTCCCGACCGCGCCGTTGTGTTCCAGGCACCAAGCCTGATGCCGTGGCTCACGGCACATCAGAACGTCGCCCTAGGAGTGGACCGGGTTTACCCAGACGCCACAGCTGCAGAGCGCAAGGATGTGGTGGAGTATTATCTCCAGCGCGTTGGCCTGGCCGATGCCATGCATAAGAGCGCAGCAGATCTCTCCAACGGCATGAAGCAGCGCGTGGGCATCGCCCGGGCGTTCGCTCTGTCGCCCAAGCTGCTGCTGCTCGACGAACCCTTCGGCATGCTGGACAGCCTGACCCGCTGGGAGCTGCAAGACGTGCTGATGGACGTCTGGAAGCGCACTCAGGTGACGGCCATCTGCGTGACCCATGACGTGGACGAAGCCATTCTCCTGGCTGACCGCGTGGTGATGATGTCGAACGGTCCCAACGCCAAGATCGGCAACGTCATGGATGTGGACCTGCCGCGCCCACGCTCACGAAAGGCGCTGCTCGACCATCCGGACTACTACGCATACCGCGAAGAGCTTCTGGAGTTTTTGGAAGCCTATGAAGGCGGTGCCGACCCTTCGGAAGAGCAACTTGCCAAGATCTCCGAGAAGCGCGCAGCCCGTATCGCCCGCCAGTCGGCAGCAAACACAAAAGCAAAACTGGAGGCCGCAGAATGAGCGCGAAATCCAAGCTGGTCGTCATCGGCAACGGTATGGCACCGGGCAGAATGCTCGAGCATCTGTTCGAAATTGATGCCGACGCATATGACGTCACGATCTTCAACGCTGAGCCCCGGGTGAACTACAATCGCCTGATGCTCTCGCCCGTGCTTTCTGGTGAGAAAGCCTATGGCGACATCATCACCCATGATGATGATTGGTATGACACCCATGGCGTGACGCTGCACAAATCAGCACGCATCTCAGGGATCGATCGCGACGCGAAAACCGTGACCTCCGAGACCGGTATCACGGCTGAATATGACAAGCTCGTCATTGCGACCGGTTCCAACCCCTTCATCATCCCGCTCCCCGGCCACGACCTTGAGGGTGTGCTGACTTATCGCGATCTCGACGATGTCGAGAAGATGATCGAAGTGGCCAGCGGCAAGGGCGCTGCCGTGGTGATCGGCGGCGGTCTGCTTGGGCTGGAAGCGGCGGCAGGCCTGAAGGCGCAGGGTATGGACGTCACCGTCCTGCACCTCATGGACACGCTGATGGAGCGCCAGCTCGATCCGGCGGCTGGCTACCTCCTGGAGCGCGCCTTCGAAGACCTCGGCATCAAGGTGATGACAGGCTCCAACACCAAACAGATCCTCGGTCATGATGGCCAAGTGGTCGGCGTTGAGCTGGACGACGGCACACGCCTTGACGCATGCATGGTGGTCATGGCTGTGGGCATTCGTCCATCCATCGATCTGGCCAAAAAAGCCGGGCTAGCCGTCAATCGGGGTATCGTCGTCTCCGACCATATGGTCACCAACGACGCTGATGTGTTTGCCCTGGGTGAGTGCGTTGAGCACCGTGGCATGTGCTACGGCCTGGTCGCTCCTCTCTATGAGATGGCCAAGGTGATCGCCGAGCAGCTCACGGGCACCAACGATGCCAGCTATGAAGGCTCCGTGACAGCCACAAAGCTGAAGGTGACAGGCATTGATCTCTACTCGGCTGGTGATTTTGCCGAAGCGGATGACCGCGAAGAGATCGTGCTCAGGGACGCGTCGGCAGGCGTCTACAAACGGCTTGTCCTGAAAGACGACAAGATCATCGGCGCCGTCATGTATGGCGAAACGTCCGATGGGCCTTGGTTCTTCGATCTGCTGAAGAAAGGCACTGACGTATCGGAGATGCGCGACACGCTCATCTTCGGTCAGGCCTATCAGGGTGGAGAGCCGCTGGACCCTATGGCGGCCGTTGCAGCATTGCCCGATGACGCAGAGATCTGCGGCTGCAACGGTGTTTGTAAAGGGGCGATCACGGGCGCCATCAACGAAAAGGGTCTGACCGGGCTGGATGATGTCCGCGCCCACACCAAGGCTTCCGCCAGCTGTGGCACATGCACAGGCTTGGTGGAGCAACTGCTCTCCTTCACTCTGGGCGACGCATACGACCCGGCAGCGGTTACACCAATGTGTGGCTGCACAGATCTGGGACACAGCGATGTGCGCCGTCTGATCAAGGCAAAGGGCCTCAAGACCATTCCTCAGGTCATGCAGGAGCTGGAGTGGAAGACGTCCTGCGGCTGTGCGAAGTGCCGTCCGGCGCTCAACTATTATCTGGTGGCTGACTGGCCGGATGAATATGCGGACGACTATCAGTCCCGCTTCATCAATGAGCGCGTGCACGCCAACATTCAGAAGGATGGCACCTACTCGGTCGTCCCACGCATGTGGGGTGGCATGACCTCGTCCAGCGAATTGCGTGCCATTGCCGACGTCGTCGACAAGTTCGAAATCCCAGCCGTCAAGGTCACTGGCGGCCAGCGCATCGACATGCTGGGCATCAAGAAGGAAGACCTGCCCGCCGTGTGGGCTGATCTGGGCGAAGCAGGCTTCGTTTCCGGTCAGGCCTATGCCAAGGGCCTGCGTACGGTGAAAACCTGTGTGGGCACGAACTGGTGCCGCTTCGGCACCCAGGACTCTACGGGTCTCGGGATAAAGCTCGAAAAGTTCATGTGGGGGTCTTGGACGCCCGCCAAGCTGAAAATGGCCGTCTCCGGCTGCCCAAGGAACTGCGCGGAAGCGACCTGTAAAGACATCGGCGTGATCTGCGTCGACTCCGGTTACGAGATCCATTTCGCCGGTGCCGCAGGACTCGACATCAAAGGCACCGAGATACTCGGCCACGTCAAAACCGAAGACGAAGTGATGGAACACGTCGTCGCTCTGGCGCAGATGTATCGCGAGCAAGGCCACTATCTTGAGCGTATCTACAAATGGGCCAAGCGGATCGGCATTGAAGAGATCCAGCGACAGATCATGGACGATGCGGAGGCCCGCAAGGGCTACTATGACCGCTTCGTCTTCAGCCAGAAGTTCGCACAGGTGGACCCATGGGATGAGCGCGTGTCCGGCAAGGACAAGCACGAGTTCAACCCCATTGCGACCCTCAATCTCGAGGCAGCGGAATGAACGCTCAAACACACAATTGGGTCGCTGTCGGCTCGCTGACGGACATACCCGCACGGGGCGCGCGATGCGTGAAGAATGGCGAAACAACCATCGCCATCTTCCGCACTGCCGACGACAGAGTGTTCGCGCTCGAAGACAAATGCCCACACAAGAATGGCCCCTTGAGCCAGGGCATCGTACACGATGGTTGCGTGACGTGCCCGCTCCACAATTGGGTCATCTCGCTGGAAACGGGCCGGGCCCAAGGGGCCGATGAAGGCGAAACCCGCGCCTTCCCCATCCGGCTTGACGGCGACACGGTGCTGCTGGGGCTCTGAGATGAGCGAGGGGGCAGAGCAAGCAAGCATCCGCACCACCTGCCCCTATTGCGGTGTCGGGTGCGGAGTGATCGCCCACCCGGATGGTAAAGGCGGCGCGGCCATAGTTGGTGACGATGAACATCCGGCGAATTTCGGTCGGCTGTGCTCCAAGGGTTCGGCCTTGGGCGAGACCCTCGGCCTCGATGATCGCCTGCTTTACCCGGAAGTGAATGGCGAACGGACCAGCTGGGACAATGCACTTGACCTTGTGGCGGAGCGCTTCTCGTCGACCATCGCGCAGCACGGGCCCGACTCGGTAGCCTTCTACGTCTCAGGCCAGATCCTGACTGAGGATTATTACGTGGCCAACAAGCTGATGAAGGGCTTCATTGGCTCCGCCAACATCGACACCAATTCGCGGCTCTGCATGGCCTCATCGGTGGCGGGCCATAGGCGGGCGTTCGGCACCGATACAGTACCCGGATGCTACGAAGACCTTGAGCTCGCTGACGTCATCGTGCTCGTCGGCTCCAACATGCTTTGGTGCCACCCGGTGCTTTATCAGCGCATCGCCGCGGCCAAGGCGGAGCGGCCCGAGATGCGCGTCGTGCTGGTGGACCCTCGCCGCACGAAGACCGCTGATCTGGCCGACATGCATCTTGCTTTGGCACCCGATAGCGACACGGCGCTGTTCAATGGTTTGCTGAAGTACCTGGCCGATAACGGGCGCGTCGACAAAGCGTATATCGATCAACACACAACAGGGTTTGATGCCGCGCTGGCTGAAGGGCTGGATCGCCAGTCCGTCAGCCAGGCCACCGGCCTGCCGCCGTCTCAGATCGAGGAGTTCTTCGCACTCTGGTCCGGCACAGCAAAGGTGGTGACCTGCTACAGCCAGGGCGTGAACCAGTCCTTCGCCGGGACTGACAAGGTCAATGCGATTCTAAACTGCCACCTTGCGACGGGTCGTATTGGCAAGCCCGGCTGTGGCCCGCTCTCCTTGACGGGGCAACCCAACGCTATGGGAGGCAGGGAAACCGGTGGCTTGGCCAACATGCTGGCAGGCCACATGGATCTTGAGAACCCCGAGCACCGCGACCGCGTGGCGCGCTACTGGCACGCTCCCAACCTGGTCGAAGGCGCGGGGCTCAAGGCCGTGGACATGTTCCAGGCGGTGGGCGACGGGCGGATTAAGGCGATCTGGATCATGGGCACCAATCCGGCGGTCTCCATGCCGGATGCCGGGGCCGTCGAGGCGGCCATCGCCGCTTGCCCATTTGTGGTGGTTTCCGACGTCGTCTCGGAAACCGACACGCTGCGCCACGCCCATGTGAAACTGCCTGCGCTGGCATGGGGTGAGAAGGACGGAACGGTCACTAACTCCGAGCGCCGGATTTCACGTCAGCGAGGCTTCCTGCCAGCGCCGGGGGAAGCAAAGGCCGACTGGTGGCAATTTGCACAAGTCGGCCAACGCATGGGCTTTGCGGATGCATTCGATTGGGCCAACGCTGCTGAAGTGTTCGCCGAATATGCAGGCCTGACGGCCTTTGAGAACGAAGACCGACCAGATGCCCGCCGGGATCTACACCTTGGTGCCGTTTCAGAAATCACCCACGCAGAATACGACGCTCTGCCTACATTCCAGTGGCCGCAGCGCGACCGCTTCGATCCGCAGAAGCAAACCCGCTTTTTCGCCAATGGACAGTTCTACACACCCAATAAACGCGGGCGCTTCGTCGCGGTGAAACAGCCAGAGCTGGTTCAAGACAACCGGCTCTTCCGTCTGAACACTGGTCGCATACGTGACCAGTGGCACACCATGACGCGTACGACGAAGTCGGTTCGCCTGAACGCGCATCTGGCGGAGCCTTATTGCGAGATCAATCCAAAAGACGCTGCTACGATTGGCGTGAGCGATGCCGACCTGGTGCGGGTGGAAGCGAGAGGCCACGCAGTTTTAGCCCGGGTGCTGGTGAGTGAAGACACAAGTGTTGGCGAAGTCTTTATGCCGATGCACTGGAACGATCAATTTGCGTCCGCTGCCCGCGTGGACAAGCTGGTCCCGCCCATCACTGATCCGGTCTCCGGCCAACCCGCTCTAAAATCAGCACCCGTCAGCATCACCAAAGCAGTGATGGCATGCCATGGCTTTGCGGTGAGCCAGGAGCGGCTGCCCACAGATGGCTTGGCCTACTGGGCGACAACACCGATTGAGGGCGGCTGGCGGACCGAATTCGCACTTGCAGAGGAGCCAGCATCGCCCGACGATTTCATATCGCACCTCGCCGGCGGGCTGGTCGCCAATGACCATTCAAGAGGGTTCTGGCGCGGCGCGGAATTTGACCGGCAATCGCTGCGGAGCGCCGTCTGGCTTTCGCGAGGCCCATTAGAGGTGTCTCGCAACTGGGCGGTGTCTTTGATGAACGCTGACTTCGAGGACACCCAATCACGCTGGCGCGTGCTCGCCGGGCGCCCCGCTGCCGATGCGCCGGATGTCGGAGCCATTATTTGTTCCTGCATGGGTGTTGGCTCCATCCAGATTGCCGACGCGGTGACAGACGGCGCCTTTACCGTCGATGCGGTTGGGCACGCGTGTGGAGCTGGCACAAATTGTGGCTCTTGCCGGTCCGAAATTGCAGAAATCATCGGGGCCAATCAGCTCATCGCAGCTGAGTAAGGCCAGCAGCTGACAGCCAATTCTGGACAAGCGGGCTCCATAATCTAAAACGCCAATCCTAGGCGCACGGCTCACCCATGATGTCGCGCCGCCAGACAGGAACGCGATCGATGGCGTGGGCAGTCAACACAAACGAGAACGGTGGACATACCGCAAGAACGCCGGGCTCAGCACGCGCCGGGCGCTGGCTTGTGGCCATACTGGCTTATGGCGCCGCCGCTATTTGCGCGCTGCCATTGATCGCCGTTCTGTTCGAGGCACTCTCCGGTTCCTTCGAAACCACAGCGCGGCTCGGCACATCGCTCCTGCCGGGATATGCGCTTACCACCCTGATCCTGATGATCCTGGTAGCGTGTGGAACCTTTGTGATCGGCACCGGCACCGCCTGGATGGTCACCGCCTGCGAGTTCGCAGGGCGGCGCTGGCTCGAGATCGCATTGGTCCTGCCCCTGGCCTTCCCGGCCTATGTGCTGGCTTATGCCTACACCGATTTGCTGGATCATCCCGGCCTCGTGCAGACGCAGCTCCGCGCGCTGTTTGGTTGGGGCCCGCGCGACTATTGGTTTCCCGAGGTCCGTTCCACCGGCGGTGCAGCGATCATGCTCACACTGGTGCTCTACCCATACGTTTATCTGCTGGCGCGTGCAGGCTTTCTGCTGCAGGGGCTCGCGCCCTTCACGGTGGCGCGCAGCGTCGGCTGCCCACCGTTTGAGGCTTTCCGCAAAGTGTCCCTGCCTCTCGTTGCACCGGCCATATCGGCGGGTGTGTTGCTGGCACTGATGGAAACGATTGCCGATTTCGGCACGGTCGCTCATTTCGGCGTGCAAACTCTTGCCACCGGCATCTACACGACCTGGTTCACCCTCGGTGACAGGGTGGCGTCTGCGCAGATGGCGCTGAGCCTGCTGGTGATTGCTCTGCTGCTGCTCGGGCTCGAATGGTACCGCGCCCGAGGCGAAGCGGCACTGGCTCAAAGCCCAAATCGGGGCAAGTGGCCCCGCATCGAGTTGAAGGGAACCGCAGGAATGGGAGCAGCCCTCGCCTGCTTTCTGCCAGTGCTCTTCGGTGCCATCGTGCCAGTGCTGATGCTGCTCTCTCTCGCCCAACGCTCGGAGCAAAACTGGCTGAGCGCACGCTATCTCGGTTTCATCACGAACTCCCTCACCATCGCGAGTGTGGCGGCTGTGGCAACCGTCGCAGCTGCCATTGCGCTGAGCTACAACCGCCGGGCCCGCGCCAGCCGCCCTTCGGAAACTGCGGTGGGTTTGGCGCGTATGGGATATGCGGTGCCGGGCGGCGTGATTGCGGTGGGCCTGTTTGTTCCCATCGCCTTTGCTGAAAACTCCATCGATGCATGGATGCGGGCCAATTACGGTATCTCCACAGGCCTGTTTTTGTCGGGCTCCATCGCGCTTCTTGTGATGGCGTACATGATCCGCTTTCTCGCAGCGGCGCTTGGCGCCTGGCGCGCCGGCGAAGTGACGGTCACCCGGGATCTGGATCGGGCGGCAGCGACCTTGGGTGCCGGAACATCGACCATTCTTCGGCGCATTCACATACCGATGCTCAGCCCCGCATTGCTGACGGCTCTGCTCTTGGTCTTTGTCGACACGATCAAGGAACTCCCTGCGACCCTGATCATCCGACCTTTTGGCTGGGATACGCTGGCCGTTCAGGCCTACCGGTTAGCGGCAGACGAACGTCTGGCAGGAGCCGCCATTCCCAGCCTCATCATCGTCGCTCTTGGGCTCCTTCCAGTGATCCTCGTCTGTCGAGGCCTTCGCTCCAGCGATCAATCTACGAACCGGTAAAGGAAAAGGGCGCTGCCGAAGCAACGCCCTTTCCATACGCCTTTTGGGGGTTGGCGCCATTTGGAGGTTGGTTCTACTCCCAGCCGGCTTCCGCGAAGATCTTCTGAGCGGTTTCCAGGTTTTTAGCGACTGCGGAGAGGTCAACAGGGTCAGCTTCGAAAGTACCGAGTGCTTCAACCGACTCGCTGACATCGACGCTTGCGACAACAGGGTACTCGTCATTGCCGGAAGAGAAGTACTGCTGAGCGCTGTCGGATGCCAGATACTCAAGGAACTTCATCGCATTCTCCTTGTTTGGAGAATTGGCTGCAACACCACCGCCAGAAAGGTTCACGTGGGCACCTGCGGTTTCGGTCATGCTTGGAAACACCCAACCGATGTTCTCACGCGCGTCGGCGGGCAGGCCGTCTACGGCCTTGCGGATGGCGCGGGCGAAATAATAGGTGTTGGACACGGAGATATCGCACTCGCCAGAGACGATGCCGCGTAGCTGATCGGTGTCACCGCCCTGTGGGTCACGGGCAAAGTTGGCGACAACGCCCTTGGCCCAACCGGTGGCGGCTTCTTCACCCAAGTTCTCGATCACAGCAGAAAGAAGCGTTTGGGAGTACACGTTCGTAGACGAACGGTGGCAGACTTGGCCTTTGTATTTCGGGTCAGCCAGATCGGCGTAGGTCATGGGCGGCTCGGAAACATCGTTCTTGTCGTAAAAGAAGATGCGCGCGCGCTGGGAAAAGCCGAACCACTGGTTGTCGGCATCCTGAAGGTTTGCGGGAATGCGCTCTTCCAGAACAGCGGAATCGATGGATTGGAGAACACCCGCATTCTTGGCGCGCTCAAGGCGAGTGGTGTCGACCGTCAGCAGCACGTCAGCCGGGCTGTTGGCGCCTTCCGCGGCCATACGCTCGATCAGTTCATCGGCCTTACCTTCAATGCGGTTGATGGTGATGCCGGTTTGCTCGGTGAAATCCGAGTACAGGCGCTCATCGGTGTCGTAGTGACGCGAGGAGTACAGGTTCAGCTCACCTTCGGCGAAAGCAGGCGTGGCAAAAGCGGTGCTTGCCATCAGCGCCGTCAAGGCGAGTACGTGCGTGGGGGACTTGGTCATGTCAGGCTCCATTGGGCTGGGTCAAAGGCCAGCGTTTAAAGTGGACAGGAGCGGTCCTATTAAACTCGGGCGCGGCGCTCAACGAAGATCGGCAGAAGATTAGATTGTTTCTCATCTGGGCGATGACGACTTGAACGGCCACCCAGAGATCACCCTCTTCAGGCGTCCAGCGAAAGCCCATCCGCCGGCAACCAACCCAGTTCGACTTCCTGGCCTGGCCCGGGCCTTTGCAGGCCCGGTGTGTTGTGCGTCTTGATGAGAAAGTCCTCATTGTCCGCAAGCCGAACCCGCGTGTGAATAACGTCACCCATGAAGCGCGACTCTAGGACCGGCGCCTTGCGAACCAGAAGACTGTTGTCGTTGAGAAACGCTCCGAGGCGCACCCGTTCGGGCCGGATGGAGACACGGGTTTTACTGCCCACTTTCGAGAACTTGCTCTTCTGCGCCTTGATATGTGAGCCGTCAGCAAGCTGAACCGTGGCCCAGTCGGCCTCAATAGCTGTCACGGTGCCCATCAGTGAGTTGTTGTCGCCGATAAAGCTCGCCACGAAACTGTTGGCCGGCCATTCGTATAACTCCGTTGGAGAAGCCACCTGCTCCACTCGGCCTTTGTTGAACACCGCAATCGTGTCCGAAACGGTCAGCGCCTCGGACTGATCATGGGTCACGTACACAACCGTGATGCCGGTCGTGCGGGCAATGCGCTTGATCTCGAGTTGAAGCGTTTCTCTGAGCTGCTTGTCGAGCGCACCCAAGGGCTCGTCCATCAAAACAATCTTGGGATGGAACACCAGCGAACGTGCCAGGGCGACGCGCTGCTGCTGTCCGCCCGACAGCTGCGAGGGGCGTCTGTCTTCAAGACCCTCCAGATGCACGACCTTCATAATGTCTGCCACGCGTGCCCGAACTGTTGAGCGATCCAGCTTGCGAACGGTCAGGGGGAAGGCCAAATTCTCAGACACGCTCATGTGCGGAAACAGAGCGTAATTCTGAAACACCATTCCGATGTCTCTTTCGTGCGGCGGGACGTGGGCCACACTTTTGCCGTCCAGCCGAATGTCACCTTTTGTGGGCGTTTCAAAACCGGCCAGCATCATCAGGCTGGTGGTTTTGCCGGAGCCCGAAGGTCCAAGCATCGTAAAGAATTCTCCGGTCCCCACCGCGAGGTTGAGGTTGGAAACGACTTCCGTTGTGCCCTGGTACGCCTTGCAGACATTGTCAAAGGCGACGGCCGTGCCGGCCTTCGATAAAGTGGACAAATTAAATCCTGATGCCTGTTTGCGCGTACATGAGCCCTAACTCAGTAACACGCAAGAGGGCTTGGCGATCATTCAGGGATGGCCGCCCTGCACTCCAGACAGACCGAGCGTCTATTCAGGGAGGGGGACGGTGGGAAACTTGGCGACGGCCGCCGCGTCAATCCGATTGGACGGTCGGACAATCGGCGCCTCGCTGTCCGGCAGTGGCACGCTTGCCACCGCAACAGGCTTGGGCGCCGTCGCGAGAGCCGGTGCTTTCGTCACTGGCTGAGCGCGGGACGTGACTTTCGGCGATAGCTTTGGTGCCTTCTGACGTGTTGGTGCTGGCAGCTTCGACAGTTGGCTGGTCTGTACTGGCTCATTGATCGGGCCTTGCGTCACGATAGGAACATCCGGCCCCACCAAATCGGACGCTGTTGAACCGGCCAGGGGTGTGCCGCTGGACCACATCGTCCCGCGCTTGGCAGTCAGAACATCAGCAGGGATGTCGAGCTCAATCTCGCGCATGAGCGCTGCGAAATGACCCGCAGACATACCCGCGCGGCATATCCGTGTTTCCAACAACACGGCCTTTGGAGCGGTTCGCAAACTTGGCCATGAAATCGCGGTACGCGCCTTGTGCGGCTGGAGATACTGCCATGCGTAGTGACACCCGCTGGAATTGGTTCCCCTCGCGTGAGCTGTCCCAAACACGCCGTAGGAATTGGTGTGTGTCGCGCTGTTGATGGCCATGGCCCGCTTCGGGAAATGCCGCTTCAGCCGCGCAGAAACGGAACGCGCGGTTGGTTTCCGCACCGCCAGAATGTTTGGCCTGTTTGCTTGCTTGCGGCCATCGGAAATCTGGATACTGACCCAATTCTCACCAAACTGACCCGGTTGCCCCTCAAGGCCAATGCGTTGCGATATGCCGTTGACGAAGCGGGTCTCAGAGACCTCGACAACATCTCCAAAGCCAACCGACGGCTGAACCAAAGCGTCCGACGCTCTCACTCGGCGAGCGATGGAGTAGTTTGAAATGTGCGGAGCTGGGGCCTCCAGATTGAGCTTGCCAACGGAGCTGGTGGTCAAAAGGTCATCGACACCGTTGGAACTGCCGGTACAACCGGCCAGCACACCGCACAGAGGCAATATGATCGCAGAAAGACGGGTTGGAAGAGACATCATGTCATCTCCGGAACTGTGACAGAGCGCGTCTGGTGTCGCGCGTGGAGAGATGTTGATCGAGCGTTGCGAAGATCGTTCTTGCCTGCGACTTGCGCCCAAGATGGTAGTGCGACCATCCACGCAGCATTGAGAGATCACGAGGCTCGGACACCATCTGGCGGCGCAGATTTAGGGAGTAGAGTGAAGCTGCGTAGTCGCGGCGGTTGAATGCCGCCCGGGCGCGCTGGGTGAGAGCTTCGACGGATATCGTGCGTCTTTGATCGGCGGTGAGGCCTTCGTTCCGAGCCGCGTTGAGCGCCTGCTCCGTGTGGCCGGAGCGAAGTGCGGCCAGCGCAGTCCCATAGGCCGAATCCCGGCGATTGCGACCGGCCTGCGCCCGACCGGAAGCCTCAAACGCAATGGCGGCTTCTGCCGGGCGTTCGGCCAGCAGAAGGCACCAACCCTTCATCTGCAACAGGTCAGCACTGAGTTTCTGGCGCTTTGCGATCAGACGCAGGCATGTGGCGTGATCCCCCCGGTCATGGGCGGCGACGATGGGATTGATCCTGCCGCGCGAAGTGACGCGGCGGCGGGTTGCTGCCGTTGATTTCACACTACCGGTGGTCTCGACCTTGGACGCCGCTTGATGCTCCCTGAGCAACTGCGCCAGGCGGGGGTGTTGCGAGCCGTACCGAGCCGCAATGGCTTCTGCCGCTGCCTCATCATTGGTCGCAAAGTGAGCAAGCATGTGCCCGAATAGACGGCTGTCGCTCGGCTCCCACTGATTGGCCTTTGCGAACCAAACTTTGGCCGCCGGGTATTGGCGCACATTGTAGGCGTACCAGGCCAGGGCCTCAGCCCCGACGGCGGAGCGAAGCCCGGTGGTGGCTTCACTCACGGCCTGCAGCAGATCAGAAGCGATCACGCGGGGCGGTTCGCCGTAAAGTTCGTCGCCCACCAGGTCGATGAAGCGATGACCGAGATCATCGTTTTGGGTCCATAGCGGCTTCACGAGTGTCAGCGCGGCCTGTCTGGGCAGGTCTCTGCTGGCGAGCCGCATGGTCGCGTCCATGGAAGTGAGCGCGAGCACCAGACCTTCAACAGTCTTGAGATCGGTCTTTCCCAGCGACCGCGCCCGATTGAACCAGCGCTGCGCTGCCACTGGTTCTGACTTGGCTATATAGAACCAACCCAGCAGGGCGGCATCGTCTGCCCGCTGTGGCGACGAAGTCTCTTCTCCGTCTGCCAGGGCTGCACTCTCAAAACGCTCCAGATCTGCGGCGCGCAGTTCCGGATCCGGCGTGCCTGCGGCACTCGCAACCAATCGTCTTCGAACGATCTCAAGCCGAAAAATCTTGGCCACGTTTGGATCAATGTGCGCTCCATGGTCGTCGATCAGAGTTGTAATCGGACCGACACCGAGAATTTCCAGGCCCTTGGACAGCGTGGAGCGCTGAAGTTCGCGGTCCGGGAAGTCCATCAGCAAGGAGGTATAGTCCTCAATCGCTTGGCCGCTCTGCCCGGTAAGGGCCTGAGCGCGAGCAACCCTCCAGCGAAGATCAATGTCACTTTGCAGCACATTGCCGGAAAGGGTTCTGGAAAGGCTCAGAACATCTGTCCACCGATCGGCCTCATCGGCGGCCACGATGCGAAGTCTAGCTGCCTTGTTGGCCACTTTCTCGCGCAGTTCGGCGCTTGGGCGCCAACCGGGCTGTCGCGTAACCCGCTCACGCATTGCGCGGTTGATGCCGTCCAGATCGTCGTCAGCATAGAGTGCCCAAAGCTGTTTTTCGTCGCCGGACTGAACAAGAGCTTCGGGAGACAGCGGTGCGCTCCAACCAGGGTGAAAGGCACGGAGGCGCGCGATCTCTTTCTGGTAGTTTTGCATCTCACCGCGCGACGCATAGTACCGCAGAGCTGCCAGATCCGGCGCATGTGCCCCAACGCCTTCATGGAGAACGAGAGGCGTTGGCAAAGCGCCGGCACCCTGCTGTGAAACCTGAGCGAAGGCGACCCCGGACACGATGGTGGCGGTGGCAATGGACGCCAGAAGAAGCTGTGAACACCGGATCATGACTGCGCCTCTTCTCCGGAACTTTCGACCGTGCCGTGGGATCGCCCGGAGACCCGCAATATGCCCTGTGTCAGCGCGCCGAATACGACCATGATCAGGACGAATCCGAGGGCATAGGAAAACGGATTGCGCGACATCCATCCGGCAGCCAAAAGCACCTCATTGCGGACCGAGAACTGCGAAGACATGATCCGGCTGGTGGTCGGGGCGACCGAGGCGGTGACCGTCTGGTCGAGATTGTTGAATGCAAGCGTCTCGACATTCGAAACGCCCAGCAGACGGTCGCTGCGCATCTTGTTGATCAGTCCAACAGACCCACCGGCCAGCTGCCGATCCTCAGGCGCCGTCACAATTGTCCATGCGCCTGATTGGCCATTAGGGGATGCGATCTGGCGAACGGTCAGATGCTGACCGCCGATGGTCTGGGACTGATAGTTCGTCGATGGCTGCGAACGGTCTTCCCACAATGAGGAGATCGCGCCGGAAAAGCCGCCGGCCTCACCTTCAGAAGGGCTCGCGGAAGCCGAGCCAATAATGGCGTCCAGAAGAGTGGTCGAGTCCTGTGTCGGCGCCCCGGCCAGAGGAGCGAAGGTCACATCGACCGCTGGCGCGTCGGTTCGCGGAAGCGCTGCGTGATCGGTCGTATTCTCCGCGCCCGGCACGGTGTGTTCAGCGGGCAGTTGTAGACCGAGATAGGCCGACGTCTGAGAGGACAGAACCGACAAAGTGCCAACGATGATGGCGTTGGTCATGGTCATGTCTGCAGTGGCGAAACGCGGGCGCAATGAAAGCACGTCCCCCGCCTGCAGGCTAAGATGCAGCGCGGTGGCCATCGCGGCCGTCAATGATCCGGCGGTTGGCACAGGCACCACAAGGCTGATCGGGCCGCCCGCCACACTGCGGTCGGCATAGGGAAAGCCAGTGCGCAGGGTCAGCGCCAGATTTGGAAGTGTTTTGGCCTCGGCCAACCGCCCAAAACTGAGCGATGTCGTGCCCGACAGAGCAAAGCGAGCCGGTGGATCGATCCTCTGCCGTGGATCGCATGTCACATCGTGCGGCGCGGCGACGGCAGCTTCCAGTTCGATACGGTTTTCACCAGGTCGGAAGAAGCGCAAGGGCAGCTCAACTTCCTTGTTGCGCAGCGTCTTTGGCACTGCCGACGCAAGCTTCAGCGATGCAACGGGCTGGTCGTTGACGCGGACGCGCAGCTGCGCATCCGGTGACAGACCGCCAGCATGGGCTGCGTTGATCGACAGTGTGGCAACACCATAGTCTGCCGAATAAAAGTCGGTCGGCATGTCGAAGGTTGCTTCTGTCCGAAACTGCCGCCCATTGAACGGACGTGTGACCGAGCCGGCCTCGGCAAGCGTGAAGGACGAATAGCTTTTGACCCTTGGGCGCGCCAAATGCGTCCGGACTATTTTTGCCGGAGAAGCCGTGTTGGTAGCCGTGCCCCGGGGGACGAAAAGAAGTGGTCGCGCGCCATCGCCACGTGAAATCACGACGGGCTTTGACACGCCGAGATCAGTGGCGGGCACCAAATCCGGAAAGGCTGAACTCAATTCAGCGGATGAGCCGATAAAGACATCAAATCCGGCATCGGCTTCGGCCTGCGCTTTGGTCGAAGACGGATCAAGGAAGGCGACCTTGGGTTGCTGATAGCCGCCGGCTAGAACGATTTGCGCCAGCAGTTCATGCAACACACCAAAACTCTGTTCCGAGAGCATGGCCGCTTCGGCGGCGTGAACTCTTATGGGCAGCGCGCCCTCTAGATCGGTTGGCAAACCCATAAGCTGCGAAAGATCGCCGGTGGAGCCAACCTTGGGTGCGCGCGCGGGAAGACCCTCACCCGCGCTGACCTCAAAGCCCGTTCTTGCCAGATCGACATCTGTCCAAAGTTCGTAAACACCAGCCACAGAACAGTTGATCCGATGACGCTGATCCACAATCATGGAGACCAGATTGCCGCCGGGGCGCAGAAGGCCCTCGGGCAAGGCAAACTCCAGCTCCCCATAGCCACCGACATGGCGCAGGGCCGAAGCACCGATCTGATGACCGTTGATCACAATGGCCACGGTCGAACGCTCAGGCATAACGGCGATCGAATTCAGGAATGCAAGCCTGAAAACGGTGGGCTGATCGGACTGTTGCGCCGTGAGGTGGAGCGTCCACAGACGCTGATCGATCTCGCCAGAAAATCGGTGCCCGTCGGCATGAAAGCCCAGAGCTCGGAAATTTCCGATGGATGACGGCACGATGGAACTGACGACGGTCGGATCAATATCAGCACCTTCCGGTGCACGATCCTTTCTGGACAGGCTCTCAACAAAGGCGAGCGTCGCATCCGCCGGGTCGGAACCGGCCGAGGCCGCCCCCGGCAGCAGCAGGCATGCCGCCGTGGCGGTTGAGAGCAAGAAGCGTGTCGGGGTCTGCACGTGCCGATCAGCCATTGTGCAGCTCCGCCACGAGCGCGTTGAAATCATGGGTGGAGAAGTCAGCTCTAGACGGACCCGCTTGCGGACGAAGAAACGTGGGCTCAACAGCCTTTTCCGACGGGCGCCATTGCAGGATGGCGCGGAGGGCCCGCAAGGGATGGATAATGAACCACCGAAACACCAATGCCGAACCAAAGGTGATTGAGCGCCCTGCCCGCCGCGCGTTGCGCATAGCGTTGAAGCGCGCCGCTGTCGGGTACATCAGGTCAGCCATGGCGCGGTAGTCTGCTGCCGACAGCTGCTCGAAAGAGCCAGCCAGAGTGAGGCCCTTTGCGCTGCAGTCTACATGAGTGAGGCGCAACTGAAGCGAAGCGGCCTGCGTCCCTGCACGGTGCATTGCGAACGCGACGGGGATCAGATCACCCTTCTCAGGCAAACTGATCTCACCCACCTGCGGGACACGGATGGACAGGCCGCCAAGCCCGCAATCTTCGATATGAGCCTTCGCCTTGGTGTCACCGAGACGAACAAGCGCCGGCCTTTCACTGGGTAATCGATAACCGGACCGAAGCTCGGGCCGCTCCACCACGACACCCAATGCAACACCGGCGATGACGAGGTTGAATGTGGCCCAGACAGCGACCACCGCAAGAAGCTCATCAACAGGCCCACCGGTGAACAGGCGCCAGAAGGCAAAGCCCGTCGTCACGGCAATCAGACCAAAGAAGGCGATGAACGGCCATGCCAGGTTCGACAGGTGTTCGCGCTCAACACTGAGGCCTTTGTCAGTCACCTTGAAACTGGGTGCGCCCGGTCTCAGCAGGACAGAGCCAATGGCGCCCAGCAGATGTATCGACTGGATGTACTCGTAGATCTCGGAGATCCAGGGCCAGCGCAGCGTGCCGTACAGGTGGTTCTGCAGGATGACATTGGCGGCCATGAACACGGTGGTGAAGGCCAGAAACTCCTGCAGGTTGGCCTCAAAAATCTGTAGGCCAAACAGGATGTAGAGCACCGGCGCGAGCATGAATGTCAGGCGCGCGAAAGGGAACAGCCAGAACAGGCCGCTCGACGTGTAGCCGATGCGCTGGCCCAAAGTCAGGCCACGCTTGAGCAGGGGGCGCTCAAAAAGGAATATCTGCAGCATGCCCTGGCACCAGCGGGTGCGCTGACCGATGAAACTGGCAAAGGTCTCAGGCTGAAGACCCGCAATAAGCGGCTGGTCGAGGTAAACCGACTCCCATCCCTTTGCATGGAGATTGAGGGCGGTTTCGCAATCTTCGGTGATGCTTTTTCCGCTGAAGCCGCCCACAGACGCGAGGGCCTTTCGCGACAACAGGGCCGCTGAACCGCAGAAGAAGCTTGCGTTCCACTTGTCGAGACCACGCTGGACCATCGAGTAGAACATCTCGTTCTCGGCGGGCATGCGCTCAAACGTATCCAGGTTCCGTTCAAGCGGATCCGGGTTCACAAACGAATGAGGTGTCTGAACCAGAAACAGGCGGTCGTTCTGGAAGAAAAAGCCGGCCGTCTGAAGCAGGAAATCCTGTACCGGCGCGTGGTCGGCATCCAGCACGAGAATGAGGTCGCCTTTGGTGCGCGGAAACGCGGCATTGAGGTTGCCGGCCTTGGCCGACTTGTTCTCCGCACGGGTGAGATATTGCACCCCAAAGTCCGCACAAAGAGCTTTCAGTTCCTCGTGCCGAGCCAGGGCGGCAGCCCGGGCCCGCGGATCTGAAGCGGTCCGCTTTTCGTGTGTGCCACCGTCATCAAGGAGATAAATCTCTATCTTGTCATCCGGATACTCCATGTTGGCTGCGGCAGCCAATGTGGCCGAAAGTAGATCAGTCGGCTCATTGTATGTCGGCACATAGACATCGATTGAAGGCCACTGACCCTTGTCTTTCGGCAAAGGCGCGGCTTTGCGGTCAATAGGGTCGCTAACGATGAACAGGTTGATGGCCAGCATGGACACCGAGTAGATCTCGGCAGCCAGCAGCATGACGCCGGGTATGAAATTCGCCAGCTCGTCCGTGGGCGGCAATGTCGACGTCGCGCGCCACCAAATGTACCGAAAGATCAGCAGCCCGCCGATAGACACCATGATGAGGCGGAACGTGCCGCCGAGCTTGAGCAAATAGATGCAGAACATGGCCGTCAGACCAACCACACCAAGCATCGCTTGCGACTGAAGGCCCACAGGCTGGGCCGCAATGGCACACATAAGGAGCGCCAGCACCAACCACAGGCACTTCTGCAGCAACATGGTTGTGCCTTGCGTCTTCGCTCGCTTCATGCCCGGCCTGCCCCGCCATAGTTCAAAATGTCCCATCGGCCTTCTTGCCGCATTAATCTTAAGTGCCCCTCAAAAGGCGTGGTTAACGGTCGGTGTCAGTCCTGATCAGATGGGGCGCCACTTCGGCTGAGTGACGTTTGGGAATTTACCGCTAGCCAGAGGACGCAATATGCCTAAGGTGGCTGATCCAACCCGTGCACGCGGGTGGTGATGAAAGGGAGACATCCATGATTAAAGCTATGAAGACGGTCGCGCTGGCAGCCGTCGCCAGTCTGGCGCTGGCCACTCAAGTGGTCGCGCAGGACATAAAGTTCTTCACAATCGGCACCGGCGGAACCGCCTTCACCTACTACCCGGTGGGCGGTGTGATCGCCAACGCGATCTCCAAGCCTCCCGGATCACGCGAGTGTGGCGAAGGCGGCTCGTGCGGCGTGGAAGGCCTGATTGCCTCCGCCGTGTCTTCGCGCGGTTCGGTGGACAATGTGAACGCCATCATCTCTGGCCTTCGCAATTCCGGCTTCGCGCAGTCTGACGTGGCTTACTGGGCTTACACCGGCACCGGTACCATGGAAGGCAAGGAGCCAGCCTCCGATCTGCGTTCCATTGCAGCCCTGTATGACGAGCACATTCACCTCGTCACGCTGGAAAGCACCGGCATCAACTCGGTTGCCGATCTCAAGGGCAAGCGCGTCTCCGTCGATGAGCCAGGCTCTGGCACCTATGTGGATGCAGGCCTGATCCTCGAGGCTGCAGGCCTGTCGTTTGACGACATCACCGAAGAAAACCTAAAGGGCGCAGCCGCCACCGAAGCTCTCCGCAACGGTCGCATTGATGCGCTGTTCGTCGTCGCCGGCTACCCAACGGGTGCCGTGGTGGAACTCGCTGCCGCTGCTGACGCGAAGATCGTGCCCATTGATGGCGATGTGGCAGCCGCTCTGACCGAAAACTACGGCTTCTTCTCCGCGTCGGACATTCCAGCTGGCACCTATGAAGGTGTGGACGGTGTGACCACGGTGGCCGTTGGTGCCCAGTGGCTCACCAGTGCCAATGAAGATGAAGAACTCATCTACAACATCACCAAGGCGCTGTGGAACGATGAAAGCCGCAAGCTGCTGGATGTTGGCCACGCCAAGGGCGCGTCGATCACGCCTGATACGGCCCTCAACGGCCTGGGCGTTCCGCTCCATGCCGGTGCGGAGCGCTTCTACAAAGAAGCTGGCCTGATCCAGTAAGACAACGAAGCCCGGGTACGCACAGTGCCCGGGCTTTTACTTTCTGCCGTCCGGGGGGATGACGATATGAGCGACACGAAAGAACTCAGCGCTGAAGAACTTGCGCAACTTGAGCGCAAATACGACAGCGAGAGCGCCTTTCGCCACATGGGTGGCAAGATGGCGATGGTCGTCTCCATCGCTTTGGTGGCCATGTCGGTCTACCACTTCACAGCAGCCGGTTTCATCATCGTACGCGAGTTGCTGCACTTCGGCATTCATCTGGCCTTTGTTCTTGGCCTCACCTTTCTGCTCTTCTCGTGGAAGAAGGACGCAGTGGTGGGCGAACCGCCCAAAGGCTGGATGTATTTCGATGGCGTCAATCTCATCGACATCGCACTCGCGGTTTTGGCCGTGGCGGCGGCGCTCTACCTGCCTCTCCTACCCCCGGCTGAAGCAGCCGCTCGAGCGGGCAATCCCAATTTCACAGACACATTCATGGGGTCGGTGGTTCTGCTCTTCACGCTGGAGGCAGCGCGCCGTTCCATCGGCTACACCCTGCCGCTCATCGCCGGCATCTTCATCATCTATGCCATCTACGGCAACTTCGCGCCGGGCCTTCTGAAGCATGGCGGCGTTGCCTGGGAAGGCTTTGTCGACGGCATTTACGGCACCCAGGGCATCTATGGCATCGCCATCGGCGCGATGGCCAAATATGTGTTCCTGTTCATTCTGTTTGGCGTGCTGGCCGCGCGCATCGGGCTTGGCCAGTTGTTCATCGATCTGGCTACGGTCGCTGCGGGGCGCTTCTCGGGTGGCCCCGCCAAGGTAGCAATCTGCTCGTCGGCCTTTATGGGGTCGATCTCCGGCTCGTCGATTGCCAACACGGTGACCACTGGCGCACTGACGATCCCGGCCATGAAGAAGGTGGGCTATCCACCCCACTTTGCCGGAGCCACAGAAGCCACAGCGTCTACGGGTGGCCAGATCACACCACCGGTGATGGGTGCAGCCGCGTTCATCATGGTGGACTTTCTAGGCATCCCGCTGCGCGACGTGTTGGCGGCGGCCCTGTTCCCGGCCTTCCTACACTATTTCGGCATCTTCATCATGGTGCACCTCGAAGCCAAGAAGCTCGGCCTTCGCGGCCTGTCCGCCGAAGAACTGCCCAAGCTGTGGCAGGTGCTGCGGCTGAACTGGCTGTCCGCCGCCCCTTTGATCATCCTAGTTTACATGATTTTGAGCGGGCGCACGCCGGACTTCGCGGCGGTCTACGCGATCATCGCCTGCGTGGTGGTCGGCTTCATCAAACCCAATGACCGCATGACTCTGCCCGGCCTGTGGGATGCACTGGCAGCGGGCGCGAGAGGTACGATTGCCATCGGTTCGGCAGCAGCCTGCGTCGGTATCATCGTTGGCGTCATCACCCTGACCGGTACCGGCTTTCGGATCGGCGCCATCGTCATTCAGACGGCCAATGATTTCGCTGCAGTGTTCGCCAACATCTGGCCCTTCAACTTCTTCGAGTTGCAGCAATGGGCTCTGTTCTTCTCGCTCGTGCTGGTGGCCATGGCATGCATCGTCATGGGCGCGGGCGTGCCCACCACAGCGACCTACATCATTCTGGTGTCGGTGACTGGAGGAGCGTTCCAAATCCTCAATGTTGAGCCACTGGTCGCGCACTTCTTCGTCTTCTATTACGGCGTGCTGGCAGACATCACGCCGCCGGTGGCGTTGGCGGCTTATGCAGCGGCGGGGATTGCGGGGTCGAACCCGTTCAAGACAGGCAACACGGCTTTCCGTCTCGGCATCGCCAAGGCGCTCGTGCCGTTTGTCTTCGTCTACTCGCCAGCGCTTCTGCTCGTGGCCGAGGGCTTCACATGGACAGCCTTTGCCATCACGCTCACCGGCGCGATGCTGGGTATCGGCGCGCTGGGCGTCGCTTTCTCGGGCTATCTGGTCGCGCCGCTCAAGCAATGGGAGCGCTGGTACGTGGCCGCGGCGTCGCTCCTGTTCATTGCACCGGGGATAACAACCATGGCCATCGGACTGGCCGCACTGGCGCCGATAATTCTGCTTCAGATGAACCGTCGCCAAGCCGTCGCCGCCTAGACTTCAAAGCCCTTCACAAGGGCTCATATGCAGCGTCAGGCGGCGCTGCTGGCAATTGCATTCGCGGGTGCTCGATCCTTTTCGCCGGCGACCACCACCCGGTTTTTGCCCGCAGACTTAGCGGCATAAAGGGCCATGTCGGCGCGTCGGTAAACCGATGCTTGTGGTTCTTGCACACGACGCTTGGCGACACCGAAGCTCGCTGAGAAGCGGCGTTCAGGGCAACAGCTCTTGACCGAGACGGAGTTGAACTGGGCACACAATTGTAGGGCGAGAAGCCTGGCTGCCCTTTCATCAGCATGCCGTAGCACAATGCAAAACTCTTCGCCGCCCACCCGACCAACAAGGTGAGGCTCTTCAACATGATCGCGCAGCAGCGCGCCAAAGGCTGCTATGACGGCGTCGCCGGCCTGGTGGCCCAACTCATCATTGACGCGTTTGAAATCATCAATGTCTGCCAGCACCATAGTGACTGGCTCGTTGGAGATGTCGGCCTCTGCAAGCAATTCGGCCACCCGTTCTTCAAAAGCCTGTCGGGTGGGCAACCCCGTCAGGAAGTCAGTTTGGTGTGCCTCTTTCACGCGGCGGGTCAAATCTTCAGAAAGCGCGAGCAAAGTACTGGTCGCCATGATCATGATGCTCAGAGGCGCGAAGAAGATCACAGCCAGCCAGTGGATGGACTCGTGGTAGGCCGTCGGATCAACGGGACCCTCATAGGCATATATCGCGATGGGAGTGAGCAGTAGAAGAAGCATTGGCAGATGGTGTGATGGCAGAATGGCGGCTGCACGCTTGTCGGTCTGGCGAGCGGTTCGTGTCGTCGCCATGCCCATGGCAAACTGTAGGCCGGCCGCCGTCTCCACAACGAAAATGCGGAGGAATGCGTCTTGGCTCGCCAGCGACACACCGACCAGAATGAGCGCACTTAAAAAGGCGAGTGATACCATGCTGCCGATGGGCGCGCGAAAGCCTATGCGCTTTGCGATGCTCCAGTTCAACTGGATCATGCCCACGCTGCAAATGGCGTGAAAAACGCCGTGCCGAAACCGAGAATATGCCACTCCTGGCGCTGCCTGTTCCACAGGCGCAGGAAGATGAACGAGAAGAAATAGGCGACAGCAGGCGTCAGCAACGCCAAAGCGTATTGATATTGCAACACTGCCTCCCTGCCCGCCCAGTTTTCTAGTGTCGATGCAAATGAGTGGAGCGTGGGTCGTTAAACTGACGATAACACTCCCCACCGCTCGCCAAGTCTGGTTAAACAATGCTTGCTTCAACCGCCGCTGTGCGCCCACAGCGAGGGGCACGCACCCTCTCATCAGCGATCAATTTGCCTTTCGCCTTAACCCCAAGGTCTGAGGCGCGTCTGCTTGCCAGTGGCCGCGGGTTGGCGTACTCGCAGGGCAACGCTCTCGGCATGCTGGCCGGGCATTCATCGTCCAGCCGCCGATTGCTACTCAAAGCATATGACCGTGGTGACCATGAGCCTCTATTCCAACTATCTCGCTGAAATCGAAACCCGCAAAGAGCAGGGCCTCAGCCCGAAGCCGATTGATGACGGCGCGCTGATTGCCGAGATTGTCGAGCAGATCAAAGACAAAGACCACCAGCACCGCAAGGACTCGCTGCACTTCTTCATCTACAATGTGCTTCCGGGCACGACGAGCGCGGCGGGCGTGAAGGCAAAGTTTCTCAAGCAGATCATCACTTGCGCAGAAACGGTCGATGAAATCACGCCGGCCTTCGCGCTTGAACTGCTGTCGCACATGAAGGGTGGACCTTCGGTCGAAGTGCTGCTGGACCTCGCGCTAGGCGCGGACGAAACCATCGCGGCCGACGCTGCGGAAGTGCTGAAGACGCAGGTTTTCCTGTACGACGCGGATACAGACCGCTTGAAGACGGCGTATGAGGCCGGAAACGAAATCGCCAAAGACATTCTCGAAAGCTACGCCAAGGCAGAGTTCTTCACCGAACTGCCGGATCTGGAAGACGAGATTCAGGTCGTCACCTACATCGCGGCGGAAGGCGACATCTCCACCGACCTGCTCTCACCCGGCAATCAGGCCCACTCGCGTTCCGACCGGGAATTGCACGGCAAATGCATGATCTCGGCAGAGGCTCAGGCTGAGATCGAAGCGCTAAAGCTGCAGCATCCCGGCAAGCGCGTGATGCTGATCGCCGAAAAAGGCACCATGGGCGTGGGATCGTCGCGCATGTCCGGCGTCAACAATGTGGCGCTTTGGACCGGCAAGCAGGCCAGCCCCTATGTGCCATTCGTCAACATCGCACCCGTCGTTGCGGGGACCAACGGCATCTCGCCCATCTTTCTGACAACAGTTGGGGTGACCGGTGGAATTGGCATCGACCTCAAAAACTGGGTCAAGAAGCTGGACGGCGATGGCAAGCCTATCCTCAACAATGATGGCAACCCTGTCCTGGAGCAGAAATATTCGGTCGAAACAGGCACGGTGCTGACCATCGACACCAAGGCCAAGAAGCTCTTCAGCGAAGGTGGCGATGAGGAACTGGCGGACATCACCGCCTCCTTCACGCCTCAGAAGATGGAATTCATGAAGGCGGGTGGTTCCTACGCCATCGTGTTTGGCGAGAAGCTTCAGGCCATGGCCGCTGAGACGCTGGGCGTTGAACCCACACCCGTGTTTGCCGCTTCCAAGGAAGTCTCCCACGAAGGCCAAGGCCTCACGGCCGTGGAGAAGATTTTCAACAAAAATGCGGTCGGGGTCACCAGCGGCAAGACCTTGCACGCCGGGTCTGACGTTCGCGTTAAGGTCAACATTGTTGGCTCCCAGGACACCACCGGCCTGATGACGGCCCAGGAACTGGAAGCCATGGCGGCAACGATCATCTCGCCCACAGTGGATGGCGCCTATCAGTCGGGCTGTCACACGGCATCGGTTTGGGACCTGAAGGCTCAGGCCAACACGCCAAAACTGATGGCCTTCATGAATAAGTTCGGCCTCGTCACCGGGCGCGACCCGAAGGGCGAGTACCATTCGATGACAGACGTCATCCATAAGGTGCTGAACGACATCACCGTGGACGACTGGGCGATCATCATCGGTGGCGACAGCCACACGCGCATGTCCAAGGGCGTGGCGTTTGGCGCGGACTCAGGCACAGTTGCCTTGGCCCTCGCCACTGGTGAAGCGACCATGCCGATCCCGGAATCGGTGAAGGTGACGTTCAAAGGCACCATGGGCGACCATATGGACTTCCGCGACGTGGTGCATGCCACCCAGGCGCAGATGCTCCAGCAGTTCGGCGACAACGTTTTCCAGGGCCGTATCATCGAGGTACATCTGGGCACGCTGCTGGCAGACCAGGCCTTCACCTTCACGGACTGGACTGCCGAGATGAAGGCCAAAGCGGCGATCTGCATCTCTCAAGATGAGACCATGATCCAATCGCTGGAGTTGGCGAAGAGCCGCATTCAGATCATGATCGACAAGGGCATGGAGCATGAAAGCGGCATGCTGCAGCGGCTCATCGATCTTGCCGAAAAGCGGATCGGCGAAATCCGTTCCGGAGAGAAGCCAGCCCTCACCCCGGACGCCAATGCGAAATATTTTGCAGAGGTGGAAGTGGATCTGGATGCGATTGATGAGCCGATGATCGCCGATCCGGACGTCAACAATATCGACGTGTCCAAGCGCTATACCCACGATACCATCCGCCCGATCTCATATTATGGCGCAGAGAAAAAGGTCGATCTGGGCTTTGTCGGCTCCTGCATGGTGCACAAGGGCGACGTGAAGATTGTCGCGCAAATGCTCCGCAATCTGGAAGCCGAACAGGGCGAGGTCGAGTTCAACGCGCCGCTGGTCCTGGCGGCGCCGACCTACAACATCATCGACGAACTGAAGGAAGAAGGCGATTGGGCCATCCTCCAGAAGTATTCCGGCTTTGAGTTCGATGACTCGGCTCCAAAGAGCGAAGCGCGCACCGAGTATGAGAACATTCTCTACCTCGAACGCCCGGGCTGTAACCTCTGCATGGGCAATCAGGAAAAGGCGGCCAAGGGCGACACGGTTCTTGCGACTTCGACCCGCCTGTTCCAGGGCCGCGTTGTAGCTGACTCCGCTGAGAAGAAGGGCGAGTCACTCCTGGCCTCGACGCCAGTGGTCGTGCTCTCGGCCATCCTGGGCCGCACGCCAACGGTTGAGGAGTACAAGACCGCAGTGGATGGAATTGATCTGACCAAGTTCGCGCCACCAACGCAGACCGCAACGCGCTCAGCATCCGTTCACTACTAAGCCAAGATGAGATTGGGCGGCTTTATGCCGCCCAGATTGTGCCGTAGCCAAAAGCCATGGACGCCATCAATTTTGACACCAAGCCCGACCGGAAGCTGAAGTCCAAAGTGACTTCGCCATGCATTGGCGTGTGCAAATATACCGATGGCAAACTGTGCCGCGGCTGTACGATGACAAAGCCGGAGAAGAAGGCCTTCAAGAAGCTGAAGGGCAAGAAGGTTCGTGCGGCTTTCGTGCAGGAGTTGATGGGGCGCCTTGTCAGTCGAGGCCGATATCCGAAATGGGCCCGGGCCTATAGAAACCGCTGTCAGAAGAAGGGTTCGGTATGTGTGCTCGACGCCCTCGAACCATCCCTCGGTCTGGCTGACAGCCGTCAGCCCTTTCGCCCAGAACGACGCGCTTAAGGTGGACAGAAAGCAAAAGGCGCCGGACAACCGACGCCTTCGCGAAACCCAGTTTGAGGCCTAGGCCTATTTGAGGTGAGACCGCAACATCCAGGCAAACTTGTCGTGTACGTCGACACGATTGGTTGCAAGATCGTTCGTCGCCCAATCGCCATGTTTCTCTGAAACGGCGCACACTGCTGAGAGGGTGGCAGAGAGCTGCTCCTGATCCTCGGCCAGCATCTGGATCATCTCACGATCGCTGGCATGACCATCATGCTCCTTCACTGCAGACCGCTCGAGGTAAGCCGCCATGGTGCCTTCGGCATGGGCGTCGAGCGCCTTTATGCGCTCGGCTAGCACGTCCTGCCCGGCAAAATGGTCCTCATAGATCTCCTGGAACAGGGCATGCAACGGGCCAAAGGCCATGCCAGTCACATTCCAGTGGAAGTTCTGAGATTTGAGCGTCTCCACGGCAGTTTCGGCAAGCGCCTGCGTCAGGCCTTCCACGATCTCGGCTTTTGCAGAGGGTTCAATTTTTGCGGCGACAAGGCTCATGGCAATAACCTTTCTCTAGTTTGGAATTCTTCTAAACTGTATGTGTCGCTTTCACTTCGGTTTGCAAGCGCCGCGCCAGATTTTCTGCGAGCGCCTGAACCTGTGGCTTCATATCGCCCCCTATGTACCAGGCAATCATGCGGCGCGCCTGTACAAGGTCGCCATGACGAAACGTGCGCAACAGGCGCATGAGCCAGATTTCGTCGTTCGAGAGCTCAGCTGCCCCGGGCCTGTACATCACCATGCGATGTCGGGCATGGCGTGACAACGCACTGAAGAACATTTCACCCAGTTCCGTGAGCGAAAGAGCCAGCATCCTAGCCGGAGCCCAGTAAACCGCGCCATCCTGAGGTTTGCCCTTCAGGCTCGCACGCATGGCCAGCCAGCGAAGGCGATCAAGGGTCATGGCTTCCTGATCATTGATCGAGAAGCTTGTTTGCCGCACCGCCTGTCCGAAGCATGTTGCATGGATGACGTTGCTAAACTGATCGGGCTGGTTGTTTCGTATCGCTTGCTCGGCCATCACAGCGTCCAGGAGTCTACTAGTCCTGTAACTAGGCCGCCAACGCGCGCTTTAGAAGATAGAGAAACTCCACTTTACAGAGTTTCCAAACTGGCGATGCCTCAACTCGGCAGGGTCAGTTAGCCGGCAGGTCCTGTTTCTTCGAAGAACGCAAACGTGGCCACCGCACCGGCAGGCAAGATGGTTGTGTAGGAGGCCGAGAGGACGGCGTCGTCATACTCAACGATCTCCAGCGTCCAAGGCTTGGCCAGCGTGCCCGGCAGACGCAGAACAGTTGGACCGTCCGTGCCAACCTTGGCGATGATCCCCAGATAGGCGCCTATGTCGTTGGTGGCTATGCGGAGGTCACGGACTTCGACGGAGCAGAACCCGATGACGCCGAGGGCCTCATACGGGTCGTCGAAGGGCATCACCCTGTCAGGCGGGTGAGCCGCGAACGAGATGCCTTCGGCGACAACAGACTGATCGCCAGAGATCAGTGTCGCCTGTGCCGCAAACGCATCAGCTGCCCCAGACGTGTGTTGCTGGACCGCTTCAAAGTCGAAAGCCCCATCCGCGAGAGAAAAGTCTGCAGGATCGACCTGGAAGAGCCCGAAGACGTCCTGTCCCGTAGCTAACAAGTAAACTTCGACATATCCGTTGGAGCGAGACACGATCAGACGCGCCTTCTGGCTGCGGGCCTCACTGCCGACCGACGCAAAGCCGCTTAGGGCAGAAAGCAGCGCAAAAAATAGAGCTGCGGCGACAGCCAGCAAGATAGGCTTCGACAGCGCTTGGCTTACGCCTGCTGCATACACATGACCCGCATCAGCCCTGAGGGCTGATGAGATATCTTGATTGGGAAGCTTAGGCAGACTGCTCAAGCAGGTTCTCTTCGTCCACCAGTGCCCAGATCTCTTCGAACACTTTGGCCGTGCGACCGCGATGCTTGACTGCGCGGGCAGCCTCAACATTGTCCATCATGCCTTCACCGCGCACGATCACGAGACCGACCATGCCAAGCGAAGAGTGCGGCTGGCAGAGGTAGCCGTAAACGCCAGGCTGGGCGAAGGTGTACTCAAACTCGTCGTTGAGCTTGCTCTTCCACTCTTCAGCACCCTCTGGGAGCATGCCTTCGATGCTGACAGTGTTGTGGCCGCGATCGGTTGGCATCCATTTCACGGTGTCACCGGCGTTCACGACGGTCACAAGCGGCTTGTAGACCATGCGGCGGCGCCGATTGTCCGGATCCTGATTGAGCATCTCAATCATGTTTGTTTCGGCAGCTTCCTGCGCAAAGGCGGCAGTTCCGCTTGCTGCAGCCAATGCAGCCACGGAAATCACGAAGGTTCTGCGGTCGATTTGGGTTGTCATTTTATAGTTGCTCCTCTGGATCCAAACAGCGCGTCAGGACATTCCCCCTTGAAATGGCATAAATCCACCAAATTACAACGTCCTACGTACAAATTAGCGCCCGCTAGAACTTATGCTCGCTTGAGCAAAATCAAGGGTACAGGCGTTGCCGCCCCGGACTTTGCGATAACAAATCTGGCAATATCAGGGAGGCGCCGTGTTCTATTGCGCTGACGGCGGCGTTGAAACCCCGGTGAGCCTGATTGACCGGACGCATCATGTCGCACTTGGAGCGGAAACCAGCAGCAACGCCTTGGCCAAATGGTTGTGAGCGCTAGGAGTTCCGAGAAAGGTGTTTTTCGTGGGACTGAATCACTCCGCCTGCACCGCTGCCACTGTTCTTGAGCGCTCGGATGATGCCGACCAGATTGTCATCGCGCAGGCGCTCCAGCTCACGGATACTCCTGTGCCCAGATTGCGCATCCGACTGGCTGGCAATGGTATCGACCAGTGCATCGTCGAGCTCCGGGACATCCATCAGCTTTGTCCACGGCCATTGAAGGGCAGGGCCAAACTGGGCGAGAAAATGCCTCATACCGGCCTCACCACCGGCAATACGATAGGTTTCAAACAGGCCCATCTGCGCCCACCGCAGACCAAAGCCCATGCGGATCGCGTCATCGATCTCTTCTGTGGTGGCCACGCCGTCCTTCACCATCCAGAGACTCTCGCGCCACACCGCTTCCAAAAGCCGGTCCGCAATATGGGCGTCGATCTCCTTGCGAACCGTTAGCGGGAACATGCCAATACTGCTCAAAACAGATTGCGCTTTACGGCAGATCTCCACATCTCCGACAAGCTCCACGAGCGGCAGCAGATAGACGGGGTTGAATGGGTGGGCGACGATAGCCCGACCGCCCTGCGCATTCAGCTCTGACGGTTTGAAACCGGATGTCGAGGATCCAACGATGGCGTCTTCGGGAGCGCAATCCGCCAGCTGACCGTACACAGCGTGCTTCAACTCAAGGCGTTCGGGAACACTTTCCTGCACCCACTGGACCCCGGCAACCGCTTCCTGCAGATCGTCGTGGAAGGTAAGGCTTCCTTCCCTTGGCAAATCGCAATCGTAGAGCTCAGGCAGAGCGCGGCGCGCATTGGCCAGCACCTCACCGATTTTGCGCTCGGCCTCCGGATCGGGATCAAAAACGCCGACATCCCAACCGTTGAGAAGAAATCGGGCGGCCCAGCCGCCACCGATGACTCCGCCCCCAATGATGGCCGCCTTCATGCGGGAGTCCGCTTGGTGAGACCGAGCTTCTTGCGAACTTCCTCCGGACCTATTACCCGCGCGCCCAGTTTCTCGACAATTGTCGCTGCCCGTTCGACCAGTTGAGCATTGGTCGCCAGAACGCCCTTGTCGAGCATGAGATTGTCTTCCAGCCCGACGCGCACATTACCGCCAGCCAGCACGGCAGCCGCCACGTAAGCCATCTGATCGCGGCCCAGCGAGAAGGCGGACCAGGTCCAGTTGCTCGGGATATTGTTGACCATGGCCATGAACGTATTGAGATCGTTCGGCGCGCCCCACGGCACCCCCATACAAAGCTGCACCAAGGCGTCCTCGGCCAGGGTGCCTTCTCGCACCAGTTCCTTAGCGAACCAGAGGTGGCCGGTGTCGAAGGCCTCTATCTCCGGCTTGACGCCCAGTTCCGTCATTCTGGCGCCCATGGCGCGCAGCATGCCCGGTGTGTTGGTCATGACGTAGTCGGCTTCGGCAAAGTTCATGGTGCCACAGTCGAGGGTACAGATCTCCGGCAGACACTCGGCCACGTGGGCAACCCGCGCCTCAGCACCGATCATATCCGTCGATTGTTCATTGAGCGGAAGCGGCGCCTCGGCTGAACCAAACACCATGTCACCGCCCATGCCCGCCGTGAGGTTCAGCACAACATCAATCTGGGCATCACGAATGCGCTCGGTGACTTCGCGATAAAGCGCCAGATCGCGGGACGGCACGCCGGTCTGCGGATCGCGGACATGACAGTGGACGATGGCGGCACCCGCTTTGGCGGCATCAATCGCACTGTCTGCGATCTGCTGGGGCGAGCGGGGCACATGCCGACTGCGATCCTGCGTGCTGCCGGAACCGGTGACAGCGCAGGTGATGAAGACGTCGCGGTTCATTGCCAGGGGCATTTCTATTTTCCCTTCCAAACAGGATCACGCTTCTCGGCGAAAGCACGCGCCCCCTCCAACTGGTCTTCGGAGTTATAGAGGCGCTCAACGGTCTCGAACTGGCTTCTTGTAATGCGGTTCATCGCGTCCTGAAATTTCATGTCTTCCGCTTCGCGTACAATCTCTTTGATGGCCGCATTCACCAGGGGTGGGCCGGAGGCTATGAGGGCTGCCATCTCGCGGGCTTTGACCATCAGGTCCTCTGCCGGATGGACCTGATTGATCAGCCCCCACCGCGCCGCCTCTTCCGCATCAAGCCAGCGGCCGGTCAGCAGCATCTCCATGGCGATGTGATAGGGAATGCGCTTGGGCAGTTTGATCGACGCCGCGTCCGCCACGGTTCCGGAGCGGATCTCGGGCAAAGCAAAGGTTGCATGGTCAGCGGCTAATATAATGTCTGCCGAAAGCGCCAGCTCCAGCCCACCACCGCAGCAAATGCCATTGACGGCAGCGATCACGGGTTTGTTCAGGCCGCGCAATTCTTGAAGACCGCCGAAACCGCCAACGCCATAGTCGCCATCGACAGCATCCCCATCGGCGGCGGCCTTGAGATCCCATCCCGGGCAGAAAAACCTGTCGCCCGCGCCGGTGATGAGCGCAACGCGCAGCTCTGGATCGTCTCTGAATGCTTGGAACGCTTCACCCATCAATCGGCTGGTGGCCAGATCAATGGCATTGGCCTTGGGTCGGTCCAAGACAAGCTCAAAGACGCCACGATCGGAGTGGGTGCGGATTAAACTATCACTCATCCGTCTCATCCTCATTGTCGGCTTCGTTCTTCGATGTGTTCATCGATACCAGGGCGTCGGCTGCCACCGCGCCATTGGGCGTGCAGATGATTGGATTGATCTCAACTTCAGAAACGCAACCAGCAGTGTGCACCACAAAACTCTGCAGTGAGCTGATAGCAGCAATGACGGCGTTCATATCAACCTGCTCGGCACCCCGGAAACCGTTGAGCAACGTTCCGACACGCAGGCTGGTCAGCGCCTCAAGGACCGTCGTTTCAGATGCCGGTATCAGAAGGCTCGCGCGATCTCCGAGCAGTTCGGTGAGCGTGCCGCCGGCCGCAAGGGTCAACACATATCCGTGGGCAGGATCGAGCGTGACACCCACCAACAGCTCGGCGGTGGCCTTGGGGATCATCTCTTCCACCAGGAAGCTCTCGGCGGGCATGGTTTCAGCGGCAGCAAAGACTTCTTCAGGTTCCATAAGGTTCAGGATAACCGCCCCGGCTTCGGATTTGTGGGCGATACCCTCGCCCTTCAGCACGACCGGAAAACCGATCTCCATCGCGGCATCCATGGCTTCTTCCGGCGTCTCAGCCCGCTGGCGACGGGGCACCGGCACACCATATGCGGCCAACCGGGCCTTGGCCTCGTTCTCAGTCAGGGTGACGGTCTCGCCCGGCTCTTCCGGTAACAACAATGGAGGCGCAATGCCTCGCAAGCGACCCAAATTGGAAGCGTGCTCAATGGCGGAGAGCGCGTCTGTCAGTCCAGCGAGCGGGGCGATGCCCTTCTTGATCAGTTCCTTGGACACAGCCTCCGGCTGACATTCCGGCATGGTGGCGATAGCGGCCATGGGAATGTCCGAATTGGCAGCGGCATCTTCCAGCGCAGCCGCCGCGATGTTCCACTCCTGGGCAGAGCAGCGGTCTTCGCGCGGATAGTCGATCACAACGCAGGCCAGGCCGAGGGAAGGCTCGAGCATGGCCGAGAAGGCATTGCTCATCTTGGCTTCGTCGCCCCAGATATAGGTGTGGTAGTCGAGCGGATTGGACAGCGCGACCATGGGGCCGAGCGCGTCGCGCAGGCGTTCGCGCTGGGCGTCCGTGAGGGCGGGCAGAGTGACGTTGCGACCCTCGCACGCGTCCGCCACCAGGCTGGCCTCGCCGCCAGAACAGCTCATGGAGGCGATGCGGTTGGACGTCAGCGGGCCCGCCACGTGCAACAGCTTCAAGGTCTCCATCATCTCGGGCAATGTTGTGACCTGCGCCATACCAAGGCGCGCGAGCAGTGCCTTGGCCCCCGCCCCGGACCCCGCCAGAGAAGCCGTGTGAGAAACGGTTGCAGCCTGCGCCGCCTCGGACAGGCCGGACTTGAGAACGACAATGGGCTTGCCGGTGGTGACCGAGGCATGGGCAAGAGCTTCGAACGCCCGCAGATCGCCAAAGCCCTCAATGTGGAGGCCCAATGCGGTCACGCGTTTGTCGCGGAGCATGGCTGCACCCACCTGCGCCAGATTGGTCTGCGCCTGATTGCCCAGCGTCCCCATGTAAGCAATGGGAAGACCCCGCGTCTGCATGGTCATATTCAACGCCACGTTGGACGATTGGGTAAGCACCGCCACGCCACTGTCAACGCGCTCACCACCATGCTGGTCAGGCCAGAGCATGGCTCCATCAAGATAGTTGATGAGCCCGTAGCAATTGGGACCGATGAGAACCATTTCGCCAGCCGCTTCAACAAGCTTGCGCTGAAGCACAGGCCCCTGGGGATCCTCCGCTTCTACCTCGGCAAAGCCGGACGCAAGGCAGACGGCAGCCCCTGCCCCCAGCTGGGACAGTTCCGCAACCAGCTCAATCGAAGCGGTCCGGTTCACGGCAATGAAGACCGCATCAGGCACGCCCGGCAGATCCGCCACTGAGGCAAAAGCCTTCTCGCCAGCGACGTGATCGCGCGTGGGGTGCACGGGCCATATGGGACCGGCAAAGCCGATGGAACGGCTGCCAGCAATGGCCCTTTCGCACCACACACCGCCACCAATCACGGCGATGCTCTTCGGGTGCAACAATCGCTTCAGGGAACGGGTCATCACTACACCTCCCATGAACGCCCGCTTGGCGCTCAGGCCCCCAGGGGGCGGAACAGGTCTCGGCTGATAATGTGACGCTGGATCTCAGAGGTTCCATCCCAGATGCGCTCCACTCGAGCGTCACGCCAAAAACGCTCAATCGGGAAATCGTCCATCAGGCCCATCCCGCCAAAAATCTGCAGAGTGGTGTCGGTGACGCGAGCCAGCATCTCAGAGGCGTAAAGCTTGGCGCTGGCGATCTCGCGATTGGCCGGCAGGCCCTGATCGAGCCGCCATGCCGCAGCCAGTGTCAGCCAATCTGCAGCATCGATCTCGGTGATCATGTCAGCCACCTGAAAACTGACGCCCTGGAACTTGGCGATCTGCTGGCCGAACTGTTTTCGTTGCGCCGCATAGTCGACGGCATAGTCAAAACAGCGCCGTGCCCGGCCGACGCTGAAGGCCGCCACGGTGAGGCGTGTGGCGTAAAGCCAGTCATTCATCACGGCGAAGCCGCCATCGACCTCCCCCAAGACCTGGGCATCGGGCAGGCGGCAATTGTCGAAGTAGAGAACGCAGTTCTTGTAGCCACGATGACTGACCGAGTTGTAACCGTCGCGAACTTCAAAGCCCGGATGACCACGATCCACCAGAAAGCAGGTGATACGCTTCTTGGGACCTTTGGGTGTGTCATCAACGCCGGTGGCGACGAAGACGATGAAAAAGTCGGCATGCTCGGCTCCAGAGATGAAATGCTTGGTACCGTTCACAACCCAGTCGCCACCGTCGCGGACCGCCTGACACTTCATGCCCCGCACATCTGAGCCCGCATCAGGCTCGGTCATGGCCAATGCGTCCATCCGTTCGCCACGGACAGCGGGTAGAAGATAGCGCTCCCGCTGATCGCCCTCGCACGCCATGAGAATGTTCTGTGGTCGTCCGAAAAAGTGTGTCAAAGCCATGGAGCCACGGCC
>JBCBXA010000003.1:58729-88745 GCA_039816825.1 Pseudomonadota bacterium
CTTCTGGGAAGTTGCACGCGTAGAATCCAAGATCGATGACCTTGCGCTTGAGCGCTTCGGCGAGTTCCTCCGGCACCTGGCCCGTCCGCTCGACTTCCGCCTCATGAGGATAGATTTCACGCTCGACGAAATCACGGACCGTCGAGACAATCATCTCCTGCTCGCTACTCAAACCAAACTGCATGGCAGGCTCCTCCACAGCCTCGTCTTCTGCCATCTGAGAGCGGCATTCGCTATTCTCAAAACGACCCATGGGTCGCAAAGAACCGGCGGGTTTTATGTCTCATGGAGCCCGCGTTTCTGGGCCTGCTTCATATCGAAGGCTCATCAGAACCAGCTCTTGATGGGACCAATTTGCACTGAACGATTTGACATGACCTAAGAGTGCCCCTCCAATTGCGGCTCATGATCTGGGAGGACATGCTATGAAAAAGACACTTCGTATCTTTGGTGCCGCCGCTGCGGCGCTTGCTACCGTTTCGTTCGGCGCCATGCACGCCAACGCTGCTGACTTTCCATCTGGCTCCGTCGACTATGTGATCCCATTCGGTCCGGGCGGGGAATCCGACGTGACCGCACGGTTCCAACAACCCTTTTTCAAAAAGCTCTTCGGCGAAGATCTGGTGGTTTCCTACAAGCCTGGCGGTGGTGGTGCAGTAGGCTGGTCGCAGCTGAACAGCATGACTGGCGATGGTTCGACCATCATGGGCATCAACCTGCCACATATCGTCATCAAGCCCGAGCAGGGCGATGTCGGCTTCAAGACCGACGACATCACGGCCGTCTACATGTTCCACTACACGCCTGACGCCATCGTGGTGAACGCGGACAGCGAGTTCCAAACTCTCGAGGATCTGGTGGCTTTTGCAAAGGATAATCCGCGTCAGGTGACCTTCTCGGGCTCTGGCAAAGGCACCGCAAACCATCTGGCGCAGGTCAAGTTCGACAAGATGGCAGGGATCGAGACGACCTATGTGTCCTTCAAAGGTACCGGCGCTGCGGTGACCGCGCTCTTGGGCAACCAAGTGAAGGCGGAGTGGGGCTACACCACCGTGGGCGCAAAGCAGGGCGAAAAGGTGCGCATGCTGGCCGTCGCCATGGAGAAGCGCCATCCTGCGTTCCCCGACGTGCCAACGTTCACCGAACTGGGCTATGACATTGTTTCCGGTGCATATCGCGGCATTGCCGTGCCGTCGTCCGCTTCCGAAGAGACCCGGCAAGCAGTCTCGGATGCCATTGCCTCCATCAACCAAGACCCTGACTTCCAGAAGCAGATGCTGGATGGCGGCTTTGCGCTGGTGGATGTAGCCTATGGCGAAGAGATGGACGCTTTCATTTCAGAGCTCGGTGAAGGCTACATTGAAGCCGCCAAGTCAGCCGGCGTGATCGAGTAAGCGTCGGAAACCTCAAGAACGCAGCGCGCGCCGCACCATCGGCGCGCGCTCTTTTTTCGGCGTCATGGACTTGGCGCCACCGCTTTGGGGAGAGTTGTCATGCTCGACTATCTGTTTTCGGCACTGACTCCGCTCAACCTGCTTCTCGCGCTCGGCGGAGTGGCCGCGGGCACGATCATCGGTTCGATACCGGGCCTGACCGCCACGATGGCCGTCGCGGTTCTTGTACCCGTAACTTTCTCAATGTCCCCGGACAGCGCGCTCATTCTGATGGGAGCAATCTACACCGGAGCCATCTATGGCGGCGCTTACGCCGCAGTGCTTCTCAACACACCGGGCACACCATCCGCTATTGCAACGACGTTTGACGGCTATCCCATGGCCAAGCGCGGCGATGGTGATTTGGCCATCTCGGTCGCCTGTCTGGCTTCCGTCATTGGTGGGCTGGTTGGTGCAGTCGCGCTGTTGCTCCTCGCGCCGCCTTTGGCTGAAGCAGCCCTGGCATTCGGACCAGTGGAGTATTTCTGGCTGGCGATCTTCGGCTTGTCGCTCATCTCCGCCTTGTCCACCGGAGACTTTCTCAAAGGCATCATTGCAGCCTGCTTCGGGCTTTTGCTCGCTTCCATTGGCATCTCCGAAACAAGCGCTGAAGTGCGGTTTACCTTCGGCTCGTCGACTCTTCTAGGTGGCATTGAAACCGTTTCAGCACTCATCGGCCTCTACTGCATTCCCGTGCTGATAGACCTGGTGGCAACGCCCGCCAGACACCTCAAGGAGGCGGTGCAAACGCGGGGCTTCCGGCTGCTTGAAGCCACCGCCGCCCTCGCCCGCAACAAGTTCAACGTTCTGCGTAGCTCCGTTATCGGGACGCTGGTCGGGGCTTTGCCGGGAGCCGGCGGGTCGATTGCAGGGCTTGTGGCCTATTCGGAAGCACGGCGCTCGAGTGATGGCGAGGGCAATCCCGACGGCCGGTTTGGCGAGGGAAACCCCAGCGGCATTGTGGCGACCGAATCTGCCAACAACGCCACCGTGGGCGGCGGATTCATTCCAACTCTTGTACTCGGCATCCCCGGTACTCCGCCCGATGCTGTTATCCTCGGAGCACTGCTTGTGCAGGGCGTTCGCACCGGGCCGACTCTTTTCAGCGATGGCGGCAACATCGTCTACACCTTCATATTCGGCCTTTTGCTGGCCACGGTGCTGATGCTGCCGGTCGGCTTGCTGATTGGCCGGTTCGCCTATCGAGCCATCGTGCAGGCTCCTAAGGCGGCGCTGGTTCCAATCGTCGCCTTCATGACGGTCATCGGATCGTTTGCCATTAGAAACTCTATCTCTGATGTCGGCATCATGATCGTCCTTGGGGTCATCGGCTGGATAGTGACCAAGCGCGGCTTCTCCGTTTCCCCCATCGTTTTGGGCCTTATTTTGGGGCGGATTGCAGAACAGGGCTTCGTGCAGAGCTGGACCATTGGCGACGCCATTGGAGACCTGCCGGGGCAGTTCTTTGGCCGTCCGCTCTCAATGGCGATCATTGCAATAACGCTGGTGAGTTTCTTGTATCCATTCATGCCCCAGATACGGAGCGCCTTCAGCAGGCGTGGCAACAGCGCGGCACGGACCAAGCCCATGGCCCCGACAGGCGCCGTGCTGCGTGACCTGGTTTCCTTTACCGTCTTCGCCGCCGTGGGAGTGGTCGTGATCGTTCAGTCGGCAACCCTCAACGCCGAAGCCGCGGTTTTCCCGCGCACCATTGCGATCGGCATGTTGGTGGTAATCGGACTCGCTGTCGTGAAGCTCCTGTGGACGCGTCAGGTGACGGAGGAGACAGTGGAAGGATCGATTGTCCGCCGCGTGGCGGTTCCGGTCATAATGCTGTCAGCCGTAGCCGTTTTGGGGACGCTCGGCTTTGCCATCACAGGCCTGCTGATGGCACTGGCTCTCGTTTTTCCGGCGAAGCACGGAAGCTCCTCAGGACGCTATTGGGCCGTGCTGCTGGCCTCGGTCGCTTTGCTCTGCCTCGCCTTTACATACGGATTTGACCAATTGCTGAGCGTTCCCCTGCCGACCGGAAAGCTGTTTTGATCACACCGAGACTTTTGCCAGAATGGCGTCGCGGCTGACATCGGGCTTTGCGGCGGAGAGCGTTACCTGTCCGCGTTCGAGCGCAACAAATCTGTCGGCCAGATCATAGGCGAAGTCGAAATATTGCTCGACGAGCACAATGGCGATCTCTCCCTGATCCCTCAGATATTCGATCACCCGACCGATTTGCTGAATGATGTTGGGCTGAATGCCTTCGGTCGGTTCGTCAAACAGGATCAGCTTTGGGTTGGTTACGAGCGCCCTGCCGATGGCGAGTTGCTGTTGTTGCCCGCCGGACAGGTCGCCACCTCGCCGATTGCGCATTTCCTTGAGGACGGGAAACAGCTCGTAAATCTTGTCGGGAACCTGGCGGTCGGACTTTGGTAGACAGGCAAAGCCGGTCTCCAGGTTCTCGCGCACAGTCAGCAACGGGAAGATCATCCGACCCTGGGGAACATAGCCAATACCGGCAGCCGCCAGTCGGTGGGCCGGAGGGTTGGCGATCTCATGGCCGTCAAACCGCATGACGCCGCTTGAACGGTGATGGGTGCCTGAAATCGCCTTGAGCAGACTGGTCTTGCCAACGCCATTGGTGCCCATGACGCACGTCACTTCACCCACCCGCGCGGTCAGATCGACATCGTAGAGAATTTGTGACTGCTTGTAGTGCAGGCAGAGTTTTTCGATTTCCAGCATCGCACTCATTGTCACCGTCCCAGATACACGTCGATGACCTGCTGATCGCTGGTCACATGGTCGAGGGTTCCTTCAGCAAGGACGGATCCCTCGTGGAGGACCGTGACCCGACATTCGAGCCGTCTGACAAACTCCATATCGTGCTCCACCACGATGACGGCACGGGTCTCAGCTGCGCGCTTGAGCAGATCCGTTGTGTGCTCCCGCTCCTGAGGCGTCATGCCCGCCGCCGGTTCGTCCACAAGCAAGAGCTTGGGATCCTGAGCAAGCAGCATTCCGATCTCAAGCCACTGCTTCTGACCGTGTGAAAGCTGGCCGGAGATTCTGCTCAGTTCACCAAGCAGGCCAATCTCGTCCGCGAGGTCGCGAACCTTCGCGCGATCGCTCTCATTGGGTTTGAAACCCAGCACCGCCAGTGGTCCGCGATCTTTCTTCAATGCCATCATCAGATTTTCGAAGACCGTTTGCGCTTCGAACACTGTCGGGCGCTGAAACTTGCGACCAATGCCCAGCCGAGCGATTGCACTTTCGGACATACGCAGCAGGTTGCGAGCCGCCTCGCCCCAGAGAACTCGGCCTTCATCTGGCCGGGTCTTGCCGGTAACGATGTCCATGAAGGTCGTTTTTCCCGCACCGTTAGGTCCAATAATGGCCCGCAGTTCAACTGGTCCGATCTCAAAGGACAGATCGTTGATGGCCTTGAAGCCATCAAACGCCACAGAAACACCGGAGACTTCCAACAAGGCACTCATTGATCGGCTCTCTTGTCGGCTTTGGGGCGCACAAAGACATCGAAGAGACCCCCAATACCCTGGGGCGCAAAAAGGGTCACGAGAACGAAACCAAGCCCCAACAGAACCGTCCACCAATCCACCCATTGAAGGGTGTAGAAGCCCAGGTTGAGGTTGGGCACCTGACCGCCCGTGAATGCAGACGACAGAAGCGACACGAGCGCGGCTCCAATCACAGCACCATAAAGCCGTCCGCGTCCGCCAATCGCTACCCAAACGGCGAGATAGATGGACGCGATAGGGGCCACTTCGGCCGGGTTGATGATGCCAGCCTGAGGGTAGTAGAGCGCACCGGCAATGCCAGCCATAACGGCGGTGACGGTGAAGACGAAGAGCTTGTAGCCCTCCACGGGGTAGCCCAAGAAGCGCACACGCGCTTCGTCGTCCCGGATGCCCTTGATGACATTGCCGAATTTGCCGGACACCATCCACGCGGCGAAGAGATAGGCCAACCCGAGCGCAAGGGCCGAGCCCCACATGAACCAGATCGACAGTGTCGATTGCGGTACGCTGGTGAGACCAGGAATGTTCTGCAAGCCCGAAAGCCCATTGTTGCCGCGCAGGCCGGAATCATTCTGGAACAGATAGAGCGCCAGGGCGAGCGTCATCGCCTGGGTGAGGATCGACAGATAGACGCCAGTCACCCGGCTCCGGAAGGCGAGCCAGCCGAAGACCAGCGCCAGCAAACCAGGCACAAGAACCACCAGTGCCAACTGCGCGATGAGACTGTCCGCGAAGAACCAGATCGCCGGTATCTCGGACCCGCCGACGACGCCGAAAATCTGCGTACCGATGGCGTCGACAAGTTCTTCTGGTGTGGGCGGCAGGGGCTGATTGGCGAAGGATGCGAGGACGATGTCTTTCGTCCGCTCATACATCAACCACATGCCAATCATGTAGCCACCGAGCCCGAAGAACGCGAAATGGCCGAGGCTGAGGATACCGCAATAGCCCCAGACGAGGTCCATCGCGATGGCGATGAGGCAAAGGCAGAGCGTCTTGCCCAACGTCTTGATAAAGCTCGTCGACAGAACGCCGATACCCATTCCCTCTGACAGAAAGGTCGCGCCCAGAGTGAGCAACGCCAGCAGACCAATAAAGACCATCACGGAAGGCTGTCGTACCAGGAACGTGCGTTCCACCGCCCGGGCTTGGAGTGTTGCGTCAGCCATGGATCAATCTCCCGCCGCGCGACCACGCAGGGCGATGATGCCCTTCGGCCTGAATTGAATGAAGATGATGATGAAGATGATCATATAGGTCTGCGCCGCCAGCGTGTTGGACGGGTTGAAGAACTCGATCACCTTCTGAAGGGACCCGATCATTCCCGCTCCGGCCAGCGTGCCGAAAATGTTGCCCACACCACCTACCACAACGGTCATGAAGGATTGCACGATGTAGTTTGATCCCAATTCGGATGTGACCTGCGCGAAAAGTCCGATGGCCACACCGGCAATGCCGGCAATGCCCGAACCGAGCCCGAAAGTGAGCATGTTGATGCGGTCGGGATTGATGCCCATGGACGAAGCCATGGACGGATTCTGCGTCACCGCCCTCACCTCAAGCCCGAGCCTGGTTCGGTTGAGGATGAACAGCAGGACAAGGAAGAACACGACTGCAAGCACAAAGATGGCGATGCGAATGTATGAGATCGACACGATATCGTTGAACACCAGAGAGCCGTCCAGCCAACCGGGTGCTGTGAGCGGTCTCGCCTGAGTTCCAAAGATGTTCTTGGCGAGTTGCTGCAGCGCAATTGAAATGCCGAAGGTCGCCAGCAGGGTTTCCAGTGGCCGGTGCATCAGATGGCGAATAACCAGCCGCTCCATGGCCACACCCGCAGCGAATGTGACGGCAAAGGCCAGCGGCAGCGCAACCACGAGGGAAGCTGTGTAGTCGGTGATGAAAAGCTGCACGACATAGCCGGTATAGGCGCCCATCATGATGAATTCGCCATGGGCCATGTTGATGACGCCCATCACTCCAAAGGTGATGGCAAGACCAATCGCGGCCAGAAAGTAGATCGACGCCAGAGACAGTGCATCGAGCGCAAGGTCGGCGGTCTGGGCCACTCCAACGGAACGATTGATGGAGTTGAGCGTGGACACAGCCGCCGATGTCACCGCACTCGATGGTTCCAAATAGGCTTCATAGAATACGTGTTCGTTGAGGAGCGTCTCCCGCTCCTGCGCCGTGACAAACGGAACAGCTTTCCCGGCATCCACCAGCAGTTGGTAAGCCTCATCACGCGCCTGATTGCTGTCGAGCGTGGAAAGCGGGACTCCCTCGACTGCACCGTCATTTGCCTGTGCCACCAAGGTCGCATCGCGTGCATCGTCGGAAATGCGCTCAGGTGCCAGATCGGCGGAAACCAGCATTGTATAGGCTGCTCCGGCTTCAATATCAGCGCCGACACGCAGTCTCTGTGCGAGGTTGATATCGTCGGGCAATTCCGCGGCGACTTGCCTGCGGGTTGTCAGCAAAGGGTTGAGAGCCGCGCGCACATCAATCCGAGTATCGCCTTCAAAGCCCTCAATGGCTGTGATCCTCTCAGCATCGGTTTCGCCAAAACGGATCGTGAGGAGCCGTTCGAGCCGCTCCTTGCGGAATTTGAGGGCAGCGTCCGGTTCGTCGGCAATGGACGCCCGAAGAGGTTGCAACTGACTCTCGTCGGAGTTCCGCTCGATGGATCTGATCGCCGCCTGACGCTTGGCCAGATCAGGGTCTGACAGCTGAAACTGAACCAATGCGGTGGCGATAACCCCTCTCACACCAGAGTTGGGTTTGACCTGTTTGAGGTCTCGGGAAACAAATGTTCCCACCACTTCGCCACTGTCTATGTCGGTCAGCTCGATTTCACCCCGGGCGTCGGGGCCGTAGAAGAACAGACCATCGTCCTTTCGCAGCCAAACCTGCTTTGCCTGCCAGCGGGTCAAAAAATCTGTTGACTGTGGAACATCGGAAGACAGAAGCGTATCGATGAAGCCCTGCACATTCTTGCGTGAGGGTCGCTCAACCTGCTTGCTGTTGGCCTGCAGAAGTTCCTGCAGCGGTGCCGAGGAAACCGAATCCTGACCAAGAGCGCTGCCTCCTGACACAGGAGCCAGAAGAATGAGCAAGGCAAAGGCAAAAATGAAACGCATGGGAGACCAGGGCATAAGGTTGGTGAGCCCGGAGGCACGCACCGAAGATAGAAACGGGGCGCGCGTCAGCGCGCCCCGAGTGGGGCGTTGGCAGGTTCGCCCGACTAGTAGTTGGACTTGAGCTGCACGCAGGTGGAGGTCTCGGTGTTGTACATGCCGCAACCAAGCTCCTGCCAGTCAGACTTCAGAACGGCTGACTCGGGAAGGAAATCCGTCCATGCGTCGCCTGGCACCGGCTCGGTTTGCGAGATGATGTCAAACTGGCCATCTTCCTGGATTTCGCCAATGAGAACAGGCTTGGCCAGGTGGTGATTGGGCAGCATGACCGCAGTCCCGCCAGTCAGGTTCGGAAACTCCTGGCCGTACATAGCTTCACGCACAGCATCCACATCTGTGGTGCCTGCAGCTTCAACGGCATTCACCCACATGTTGAAGCCGATATAGTGAGCTTCCATCGGGTCGTTCGTGACGCGCTCGTCACCCATACGAGCCTTCCAGGTTTCGATGAACCCGGCGTTGGCTTCAGTGTCCGCTGATTGGAAGTAATTCCAGGCTGCGAGGTGGCCGACCAGATTGGTCGTATCCAGGCCCGAAAGCTCTTCCTCGCCAACCGAGAAAGCAACAACAGGGATATCGTCCGCAGAGACGTTGGCAGCAGCCAGCTCTTTGTAGAAGCCGATGTTTGCATCGCCATTGATCGTCGAGATCACGCCGACCTTCTTGCCGTCAGCGCCGAGGGCGACAACGTCGGCCACGATCTTCGACCAGTCCGAATGACCAAAAGGCGTGTAGTTCACGAAAATGTCTTCTTCCGCGATGCCCTTATCCTTGAGGTAGGCTTCAAGGATGTTGTTGGTCGTGCGTGGATAGACATAGTCGGTGCCGAGCAGGGCAAACTTCTCAACGCCCAACTCTTCCAGGAAGTAGTCAGTGGCTGGGATAGCCTGCTGGTTCGGAGCGGCACCGGTGTAAAAGACGTTCTTCGAGCTTTCCTCACCCTCATACTGGACGGGGTAGAACATCAGACCGTTGAGCTCTTCAAGCACAGGCAGAGCGGACTTGCGGGACACTGAGGTCCAGGAACCGAAGATGACGTCAACATTCGAGACCGTCAGCAGCTCGCGTGCCTTTTCAGCAAACAGCGGCCAGTCAGAAGCCGGATCAACCACGACGGCTTCGAGCTGTTTGCCAAGAAGGCCGCCCTTCTCGTTCTGCTGATCCACCAGCATCTCGATGGTGTCTTTGAGGGTGGTTTCGGAAATCGCCATCGTTCCAGACAGCGAATGCAGAACACCGATTTTGATGGTGTCGTCCTGAGCGTGGGCCGCGAAACCCAGGGAGAGTGAAGCGAGCGCTGTCGCACCGATAAACGCAGCACGGCGTGTGATTGAGAACATTTGGCGCCTCCTTATTGTAGCCGCCAAACCTTTTGCAGCACTCGTGCCAGAACGACGCTGCGAAGGAAAATATCTCATAAAATATTGATATTGTTAACTTATCATCCAGACCATCAGTAGTCACCCAGAATTATCGTCGTAGGACTCGATTAATTTTCGCGCACATTGCTAGGCGCGCCTAATTATTAGACAAGAACGACGCTTTCGTTTCGTCACTTGTGTTGCTGCGCAGTTCGCAGGCGTTCTGCCCTTGGCGGTCCGAGCAATCGCTCGAACACGGGTTTCCGCTAGGTGTGCACACGTCCTGAAAAGAGTTTCCGGGCAGTCCTGAGGAGCCCGGCCTTATGCAGGTGGAACGCGCCGCTCGATGCCTCAAAGTCGAAGACCACATCGATAGCGCCCGTCGGATGTTCTATCTGTATCGGCAGTGGCCGCTCGGTGCCGACATTCGCGAGCCCCTCGGCCACCGTACCAGGCACAAGAAGGCATGATCCGGTGCAGATCGAACCCGTCACGGCATAGGCCGGATGTGCACTCCAAGGCATGAAGTAACGGGCGGCGATGGAACCGCCTTCCCGCGGCTTAGCCAGGAGACCAAACTTTGGTACAACCGATTCTGTGACATCGCCCAGCCCCATCATCTGCCCGGCCTCTAGGCGCACCGCCTCAATCCGCTTGAACAGCGCCTCGTTGGCATCCAGTTCTTCGCGGCTTTCATAGCCGGTGATTCCAAAGTCTGCAGCCCGGCCGATGACCATGGGCATGGCCACATCGATGCATGTGACATCCAGCCCGTCTATGACGTCCAAGGCGTTGCCGGTGGGCAGGAGCGAGCCTGTTTTAGAACCGATAACATCCATGAAGTTCAGGACCACCGGCGCAGAGGTGCCCGGCACTCCATTGATGGCCGTATCACCTTCATAGCTGACTTGACCGTTGGGCGTCTGCACAACCGCCTCGACACGCGCGCCCGTGTTGACACTCAGGATTTTCACATCGGTGGTGTCACCCGCAATCGGCAGAAGACCCATTTCCAGCGCGGCTGGACCAACGCCCGCGAGAATGTTGCCACAGGTCGGAGAGAAATCGACTGAGCGTTTCTCAACCGCCACTTGGGCAAAGAAATAGTCGATGTCGGCCCACTCATCTTCAGAGGGCGACAGCATGGCGACTTTGGTCGCCACAGCGTTGCCACCGCCAATGCCGTCAATGTTGAGAGAATGGCCAGCCCCGACGGCTCGGATCAGGAACTCGGCGAGTTCTTCACGGTCCGACGGCAGGTCCGCCGCATTGAAGTACGGGCCCTTGGACGTGCCGCCGCGCATGAGAATGCAAGGTGCGTCGCGTTGAACCATGGCTTTCGCCTTTCTTGAGAGCCCTCGCCTAGCGCAACGGCCAGGGCAGGTCGGTATAGGTTTGCAATAGGCCGGGCGGGAAATCCCGGTTCAGGAGCCACGCCATGCCAAGCATGAAGACGAGGCCAGCGGCGGCGTACAGCAGGGTGTTGACCCAACTCAAGCCCGCCCGGAACCGCAGGAAGCTCAAAAGGAACACGCCCAGTGCAATGATGAACCCTGTGACCGATGTGAGAAGTAGCAGAAACGCGAACCAGGCCAGCGTTGGCCATAGGCCAAACACGTTCAGTTTGGATTCCTCGGAGTTCTCGCGGTCGGCAAACAGCACATGGGTTTCTGGAACCAGCATCATCTTCGCCAGAAGCACCAGGGCAGCGATCATGGAGACGCTGGCCACGAACACGGGGAACACCCGGTCCACCGCCGCATAGTCTGGAATGGAAGCGGTGTTGTAGAGCGCGAAGCCGATGAACCCGATGACGGCAAGCAGGAACGCGAGGGGTGCGCGCTTGCCGCCTGAAGGAACATCGCCTTCTGCCAGAATATTCTTGGCCTGTCTGAGACCCACAACCACGGAGACAAGCGTGATGATGATCAGCACGATGGTGATGGGCGACAGGATGTACTCCATGCCCTGCTCAAACCCCTGGCGGAAACGGATACCGGCTATCTGGTTGGCGTTGTTCGAGTAGTTCTCCACCGGGGTAGACAGCACAAAGCCGATCAGGAACGCCGGGCGGGACCAGTCGAAGCGACGCATCAGTATGCCCAACAGTCCGATGGTGAACAGCGCCACAAGATCCATCAGGTTCTGGCCCGACTGGAAGGCGGCAAACGCGATGATCATGAAAATGAACGGCGCCAGCAGTGCAAAGCGGATGTTGGTCAACCGGGCGATGGTGCCGGAAAACCCGATACACAGAACTGTGCCCACAACGTTTGCTAGAGCGAGCAGCCAGACGATGGAATAGGTGAAGTCGAGATTGTTCTCGAGCAGGCTGGGGCCCACGTCGATGCCTGTCCCCAGGAGTGCCAAGGCACCGATGAAAACGGCCATAGACCCTGAGCCGGGAATGCCGAACAGGAGCGTCGGCACCAGGCCACCACCCTCCTTGGCATTGTTGGAACTCTCCGGCCCTATGATGCCGCGAACGTCGCCCTTGCCGAACTGATCCTTTTGCTTGGCGGTCTGTACGGTGTGGCCATAGGCGATCCAGTCGACAACGGATCCTCCCAAGCCAGGGATCACACCCACCACCACACCGATGATGGAGCACCGCATCGAAAGCCACTTGTTGGCCCACCAATCCTTCACGCCGTCAAGCCAGCCTCGACCGAGGGCAGCCCGTTCAGCGATAGCCTTGTCCTGCCTCAGCAGGGCAACAATCTCTGGAATGGCAAAAATGCCCAAGCCGACAATGACCAGCTTCAGACCATCGGTGAGATACGGAAAGTCGTAGCTCGACATACGAAGCTCACCGTTGAAGGGGCCTTCGCCAATCGTGCCCACCAGCAAGCCAAGCCCCGCTGCGACGACGCCTTTCAAAGCCACGCGGCCAGCCAGAATGCCCACCATGGACAGGCCGAAGACCGACACCATGAGAAGCTCTGGCGATTTGAAAAGAAGCACCACAGGCCGCGCAACCAGAATGAATATCGTGAGGAACGCAGCGCCGATCAGCCCGCCGAACAAGGATGACGCAAAGGCGGCTGACAGAGCGCGGGCGGCTTTTCCCTCGCGGGCCATGGGAAAGCCATCAAGAACGGTGGCTTGAGAAGCAGACGAGCCCGGAATTCCCATGAGGACAGAGGCGAAGGTATCGGAGGTCGGCACAACAGCGACCATGCCAATCATCAGCGCCAGACCGAGGATCGGGTCCATACCGAACATGAAGGGAAGAAGCAGCGAGAGCCCGGCAATACCGCCAAGGCCCGGAAAGACACCGATGCACAGCCCCATGACCACGCCGCCGATGAGATAGCCAAGAACAGCCGGCTGAAGGATCTGCGAAAATGCGGAACCAAGCGCGGGAAACGCGTCGAGAAAAAGGTCCATGTCAGCCCTGCCCGGCTCGTCTTTGGAAAGAAAAGCCCCGCCGATGAAACCGGCGGGGCTGATAGCTTCGACTAGTTGTCGAGCGAGACGCCGAAGTCTTCCTTCAGCCAGTTCACGACATAGGCCTTGGCCTCATCGGGAACCGTGGTCGCATTGGCCAAAGCGGTTTCAGCACCGGCGCCCGTGAACATTGGATAGGCACCGAGGCGAGCCTTGGAGATTTCGGCAAAGTCCGGACGGGCTTTGATCGTCTCAAAAGCTTCGACGAACGTATCGATCACCTTCTGGTCCGTACCGGCCGGCAGGAAGGCAATCTTCTGACTTGGGAAACCGGCCACAAAGAAGGCTTTCCATGCATCCCACTGCGGACCGGAGGTCTCGCACCCATCGGTGGCTTCGCAAACCTCTTTAAAGGTCGCGATCTCGGGGAACGTCGGATCGCGGACGATGTTGCCGTCGGCATCGAGCGAGCCCCAGGTCATCATCGGCACGGCTTTTCCAGCGTTCACCAGCTCAAGCGAGCCCTTCAGATAACCGGACGAGGTCTGGTAATCGATGGTGGCTTCGCCGGATTCGAACATCTTGCGACCGTCACCACGGCCCTTGATGCCCATCACGTGCTCAACATTCATGCCCAGCATGTCCCAGGCGAGAGCGGGCACGAGATCAAGCCGCGTGGCGCCCTGGTTGCCATAGATGAAGGTCTCGTCCTTCAGCATGTTGGCAGTACCATCGAATTTGGCACCAGCTTCCGGGTTCAGGTAGACGACGCCGCCAGTGCCGGATGCCATGACCGGGTTCCAGTCATTGTACTCATACTTCACGCGGGGATCGCCCAGGAGATATGGGAACTGCGTGGAGCCCGAGGAACCGAACATCACGGTTCCATCTCCGTCCGTCTGCTGCTGGAACCAGTTGGCACCCTTGGTGGAGCCGGCGCCTGGCATGAACTTCACGACAACGGTCGGGTTGCCCGGCAGAGCTTCAGACAGAAGCGGCGCAAAGAAGTTCGCCCATTTGGCCGAACCACCTGTTTCAGAGAATGGAATGGTCCACTCGATGGTTTTGCCAGACATATCGACGGCGTGACCGGCGGCCTGAGCCGAAACCGTTGCGCTCAGCGTAAGGGTGGCAGCTGCCAGGATCGACAGAAGAGATTTCGTACGCATTCAGATTCCTCCCAGAACGTGCGTTCAATCAATGGGAGGTAGCAAACGGCGCATGCGTCAGCCACGCCGATCTCCTGCGGGCCTCCCTCCCACAGGTCGTGGCGACAGTTGCGCCCACGAAACTTTCGTCTAGCTTTCACACGCGAAAGAATGGGGGAACGGCTGTGCGTATCGCGATTGTGGAGGACAATCGCCCCTTGGCGGATGGCGTGGCAAAGGCCTTCGAGGCCGATGGACACGGCGTGGTTTGCCTTCACGACGGGGCCTCTGCCAGCGACTTCCTCAAGGGCGAAGAGTTTGATCTTCTGGTCCTCGATATCAATCTTCCTGCCAAATCGGGGCTTGATGTTCTGGCGGAGATGCGGGCGCGCGGAAGCGAGACGCCGGTCCTACTTCTGTCAGCCAGAGCGGATGTCGATGACAGGATAGACGGGTTGGATAAGGGGGCTGATGACTACCTCACCAAGCCCTTCGACATCGCTGAACTGAAGGCCCGCGCCCGCGCGCTGTTGCGACGGTCCGAGAAACAATTGACCCCCGTGATCAAAGTGGGCGACTTGGCTCTTGATGTCGGTGCTCGAACATTGTCGCGCGATGGCAATCCGGTGGAGTTGCCAAGGCGGGAATACGCGCTAGCCGAAGCGCTCATTCAGAACCGGAACCGTGTCCTGTCCAAAGCCCAACTGCTGGAGCATCTCTATGGCCTCGGGGATGAGGCTGAAGAGGCAGCCGTCGAACTCTATGTCCACCGACTGCGGAAACGCATAGCCGACAGCGGCGCTGAGATCCGAACCGTCCGGGGCCTGGGCTATTGCCTCAGAGAAGCCGATTGACCGCGATCCGCACCAAACTCTTCCTGGGCCTTCTGATACCGCTGGCGCTCGTGGCCGGTCTTGTTTCACTTGAAACCTTCTTCAGCGCCCAGCGGACCTCACAAGATCTGAACGACCGCACGCTGCTGGCCGCCGGATTGGCCATTCTTGAGGGTGTTGTAGCCACCGATGGAACATTGTTGGCAGACGAAGCGCTGGACGCTCTTACAGAGCAGCTGGGCGACCGTTACTTCTATCATGTACGTGGCCCCAATGGCGCGTTCGTCACGGGTTATAGCGGTTTCCCCAAACCGCCGAATGGCGATGCCGGATCAGTGGTGGAGCCGATCTTCTACGACGCGATGCATCTGGGTGCGCCAGTCCGGGCTGTTCAGTTTCAACGAGACCTTTCGGACCGCGTATTGAACGGGGCCACCACGATCACGGCTTGGCAAAGGATTGATCAAAGAACTGCACTGACGCTGCAATTGTTCTCTTTGTCTCTTGCGCGACTGTCCCTGCTGGTGCTGGCCGCCGGCACCATTGTCTGGTTTGCCGTGAGCTGGGGGCTGCGACCGCTCCAGGACCTTCAGGATGCCATAGAGAAGCGGTCGTCCCATGATCTCACGCAAATCCAGCGAAAGGTTCCGAAGGAGTTGGCCGGGATCGTCGGCTCCATGAATGACCTGTTTGCCCGTGTCGCCCGGTCAAAGCACAATCGGGAGCGCTTCATCGGCGACGCGGCGCATCAGCTTCGAAACCCGGTGGCGGCCATCAAGGTGCAGGCGCAAGCCGCTCTTGATCAAGAGTCCGCTAACGATGAGCGGCAGGCCTTAAAGAGCATCGTTGCAGTCGCCGACAGCTCAGCGCTGATGATCAATCAGATGCTGTCGGGGGCAAAGGCTTATACGCTTAACCGGTCCACCCAGCCGATCTTTAAGCTTCAGGCCATGCTCGAACGCGTCATATCGGACATGGCACCCTTGGCTTTCGACGGAGGACACGATGTTTCCGCTCACATGGACAGCAAGAAGATGTCTGTTCAGGGGAGCCAGGCCCTGATTGGCGAGGCGGTCAGAAATCTGATCGATAATGCCATTCGTCACACCGCGCCGGGCATGATCCGAATTGAACTGTCCCGCGAAGGAACAAACGCCATCATATCCGTTGCTGATGACGGTGATGCGCTGGAGGATAAGGAGTTTGACGAACTGACACAGCCGTTTCACACCCGCAGCGCCAATGACGAAGGCACCGGACTCGGACTGTCAGTCGCCAAAGATGTTGCAAAGTCCCACGGCGGCAGGCTGGAATTGAAGCGTACCGGCAACGGCAAGGCGATCCAGATGATCTTGCCTTTGTCCGCCTAACTCTGTGACGAGACCGGCGTCAGCGCTTGAAGCGCTGGGTTGGAATGTCATCGAGGCCCAGCACTTTCAGAGCTTCCCGGCTCGGCGCTCGCCCCTGGGACACTGAGGCTGTGACCGACTGTGCCGCCCGTATGGCTTTCATGGTGGTCCAGATGTTCATGCGGCTCTCCTTTTCCAAGGCAACATTAAATCCGGGCGCGAACGGCAAGAAGAAGCAGTTTTCCGGCGCAGCGATGCCCAGCATGCATGGCTTGGAACCGCAAAGACACGAGCCATTCGCGTTTGGTTGCCGCGCAGTACGCGCGCTAAGAGGATGCCATCCACATCTGCAGGAGTGATCCACCATGAAAGTGCACATTCTCGACGATTGGTTCGACACGCTGCGAACGCTGCCCTGTTTCTCAAAGCTTGAGGGTCATGAGGTAACGGTGTGGACCGACCATGAACCTGATCCGGCAAAACTCGCCACACGCCTGGGCGATGCCGAGGCACTTGTTCTGTTCCGGGAGCGCACGTCCATCGGGGCCAGTCTTCTTGAGCGCCTGCCCAAACTGAAGCTCATATCCCAGCGCAGCGTGTATCCTCATGTGGATGTGGAAGCTTGCACCACTAACGGCGTTCTTCTCTGCTCAAACATGCACGCCGGCACACCATCCTACGCCGCAGCCGAGCACACGCTGGCTCTTGTGCTGGCGAGCTATCGCCAGATCCCCCAACAGGTGGCTTCGCTCAAGGAAGGCGGCTGGCAGTCGGGCGTTGGGCGCACACTCAGAGGACGTACACTTGGCTTGTACGGCTATGGTCGTATCGCAAAAGCCGTGGCCGAGTATGCCAGCGCCATCGGTATGAAAGTTCAGTGGTGGTCATCTGCAGCGGGTCGCGAGAGGGCGCTGGCGGATGGCGAGACAGTTGCCCCATCGCGGGAAGCCTTCTTTGCGACAAGCGATATCGTCAGCCTGCATGTGCGGCTGAAGCCGGACACGCGGGGCATCATAACGGCTGAAGATCTGGCAGCGATGCAAGCACGGGCGCTGTTTGTGAACACGTCACGCTCCGGCCTGGTGGTGCCGGGAGCGCTGGAAGAAGAGATGACCCGGGGCCGCATCTTCGCCGCTGTCGACGTGTTTGACCACGAGCCGCTGACGGACACCAACCACCCGCTGCTTCGCAACCCAAATGTTCTCGCCACGCCACATATTGGCTATGTGACGGAGGATGAATTTGATCTCCAGTTCTCCGACATATTCGATCAGGTCAACGCCTATGCGAATGGCCACCCGATCAACATGATCAATCCAGAGGCCAACAGCTAGTCTGCAGCGGTGTGGCGGTCCACAAAGCCGTCCGCGATGGCTTCGGCCACGAAATGATCAAGCGCTTCGATTGCCGGGTTATCCCGACCCGGAAGTACCATCGTCTGCCGAACTGAAGTCAGTGCACCCGGGAGGATGCGAACAGCGTCGTCCTTGCCCAGGTGAGCCGTGAGAGACTCGCGGATGCCCGCCACCGCATCGCAGCGGCCAGCCTGAAATGCTTCAAAGCTCTCCGATGGAGTCCCGAACCTCTCCAATGCGGCACGTTGAAGATTGGCCTGCAGATAGGTGTCATATGCTGAACCAACCGATGTCAGGACCGACACACCTTGACGATCAACCTGGTCCAGCGATGTGAACTCCGATCCTGCCCGCACCGCAAACGTTGCCTCAATCACAATATAAGGCCTCGTGAAGGCGACTTTCTCAGCGCGCTTTTCGTTGATGGCAAGGAAAGCCACTTCCCAGACATCATGCTCGGCATCGGCAAATGCCGGACCGGCGCCGTTGTAGATCACCGGCTCCATGGGTAACCCCAACTCGTCGGCGAGACGCCGAGCTAGCGCCGGGCTGACACCGTAAAGCTTATTGCCTTCCATCTGCACCAAGGCGCGATTGCCGGTATTGATGGCGACCCGCAGGCGGTCGCCGGAGGCGATGCTTTTCAGACGATCAGTATCGTTCATCTTGGCCTTCATCTGCTGAGTTTGGCGAATAATGGCGCGCCCAGAATGACCGTCAGAATCCGCAAGACATGGTGGGCGACAACAAATGCCATGTCGGCCCCCACCACGAGCGCAAGCACTGTCATCTCAGCCTGACCGCCTGGGGCAAAAGACAGGATCGTCTCCAGTGGCGGTGCAAGCTCCAGCAGGACCACGAACTCAGCGAACACGAAGGCAAGGAACAAGAGTATTACGCAGAAGCCGAGGGCCGCCGCCACATAATTGCGAACTTCCAACAGTGTGACGCCCGCATATTTGGTGCCAACGCCCATGCCGATGAAAAACTGAGCCGCCCACACCGCTTCGGCTGGTGGGCGGTGTTGCAGCAACCCGACGAGGGCAAAGAATGCGGCAAAGAGCAAAGGTCCGAGTATCGAGGCACCGAACATGCCAACACGTTTTGCGGCCCACCATCCGCCGAGACTGCAAAAGACCATGAGAGCCAGCTGAGCAGGATGGATGGAGGATGCTGGGTCGCCCGGTGGGGCGGACAGATCCACCTCCCAAAACCAGTCGAGGATAAATGGCAATGAGACCACGATCACCATAACCCGTGTCGCGTGGATGAGGGACAGCGCACGAATGTTGCCGCCAGCCTCCTCGCCAAACAACAGCATGTCCTGCAAACCGCCGGGCATGGCGGAGTAGTAGGCCGTCGGCGCATCAAGCCCCCAGATTCGACTGAAATAGGGAACGCCGATCAGACCGATGCATCCGATCATGAGTGGAATGAGCAAGAGCGTCGGCCACATGCCCACCATCGAGATCAGGATTGCGCTGGTGAACGTCGCGCCGACGGCAACGCCCAGAATGGTACGCATGGCATCGTTGAGAGGCTTGATACCGCGCATGGGCACGCCGACAAGCGCAGCTGCCAGACAGGCCAAAATGGGGCCAAGCAGCCATGGAAGCGGCAGGTTCAAAACATGGAAGGCGGCCACACCGGCCCCGGCCACCGCAAAGGCTGAGACCAGAGACATCATGTGGGCATGGCTTTGAGCCGGTGGCGCAGGGACGTCTGGAGATGCTTCTCGGCAGCTTCGCCGGCTGCCCCTTCATCGCGGCTACGCAGAGCTTTGATGATCTGGCCGTGCTGCTGGACGACAGCAGAGATCCGATCCTCGCCTTCAAGCGTCGTTCGACCCAGCAGCATGAGCGCATTGTTGAGGCCGCGCGCAGAACTCAGCAGGAACCGGTTTCTCGTCGCATTGTAGAGAGTGCGGTGAAACTGCTGGTTGATGGCAGCGGCCCGATCACCGTCCGCCTTGCACTGGCTGATCTGGGCATTGAGTTCGTCAAGCGTGTCAATCTGGGCGTCGCTGGCGTGGCGGGCCGCCATCTCGGCCGCTGTTCGCTCCAGAACGATGCGCATCTCGTAAAGCTCAACCACCTCCGGATGTGACAGAGTTCGGACCACGGCGCCCGTCCTCGGCCTGTGCTCCACAATGCCATCGGCCTCCAGGCGCCGCATGGCCTCCCGAACCGGTGTGCGCGAGAAGCCGAGAGTTTCGGCCACTTCAACCTCTCGCAAACGATCACCGGGTCGAAAGCGCCCTTCCCGTACAGCGTCGTAAAGCGCCTGATAGGCAGTCTCGCCCTGTGAGATGTCTTGCGAACCGGAGCCGACCATAGTAGCTGAACTTCAATTGTATACCTTTGGATACAAAACACAGTTGATCGGAGGCCGCAATGGCAAAGACAGTGATCGTGGTGGGCACCGGGAACGCAGCCATGTGCGCCGCCATCGCAGCTCTTGAAGCAGGAGCAGGCGTGCTGATGCTCGAGAAGGCCGATGAAGCGTTGGCCGGAGGCAATACAAAATACACGGCAGGCGCCATGCGGTTTGTCTATGAAGGTGCCGATGATCTGCTGCCGCTTGTCAGAAATCAGAAGGATTCAAGGCTCCCAAAAACGGACTTTGGAGCCTACACGGCAGACAAATTTGCCACAGACCTGCTTGGCTTCAATGACGGTCGGCCATTGTCTGCTGAACAGACCACGCTGATCAACGAGTCAGGCGACACCATGCGCTGGCTCGCTTCTCACAAGGTACAGTTCGAACCCATCTACAGCCGACAAAGCTTCGAGAAGGATGGCCGCTACGTGTTTTGGGGCGGACTGACGCTCGCAGCGGAGAACGAAGGCGTCGGACTGTTCGATATGGAACTTGCGGCAGTCAAACGGCTGGGCGGCACAATCCGCTATGAAAGCGGCGTGACAGAACTGCTTGTGGAAGATGATAGTGTTGTCGGCGTGAAAGTGGGCGACGACATCATAAGGGCTGATGCGGTTGTTCTGGCTTCTGGCGGATTTGAAGCCAACAACGAACTGCGCGCTGACTGGATGGGTGAAGCCTGGCGGGGAGCGAAAGTGCGGGGCACGCCGCACAACACCGGCGATGGCCTCAAAATGGCATTGGAATTGGGCGCACAGCGTTACGGCTCGTTTGCGGGATGCCATGCCACGCCGATGGACTTGCACATGGCGGACTTTGGTGGGCTCTCACTACCGCCGGGCGAGCGCAAGAACTACCGGAAGATCTCGTACTTCCTGGGGGTCATGGTCAATGCGCAGGGAAATCGTTTCGTCGATGAGGGCGCCAACTTCCGCAACTACACCTACGCCCAGTATGGCGCCGCCATACTCGAGCAGCCCGGCCAGTTTGCCTGGCAGATTTTCGACAGCAAAGTGCTGGACCTGCTGTATCCCGAATACCGGTTTCACGACGCTCATTTTGTTGAAGCTGACACGCTGGAAGCGCTGGTGGACAAGATGGAGGGAGTGGACCGAGACGCTACGCTTGCAACCCTTCGGACGTTCAATGACGCAGTTGATGATGATTCCGACTTCGACCCAACCTCATTGGACGGCAAGGCAACAAAGGGCCTTACGCCACCCAAGTCCAACTGGGCCCAAAAGCTGGACTGCGGCCCGTTTCGCGCCTTCCCGGTCACTGGGGGAATCACTTTCACCTATGGAGGCTTGAAAGTAGATCAGGCGGGCAGTGTCCTCCGCGAAGATGGCAGCGCGATTTCCGGCCTGCACGCCTGTGGCGAACTCGTTGGCGGTGTGTTCTTTGCCGGTTATCCCGGCGGCTCAGGCCTGACCTCTGGTGCCGTGTTCGGAAGACGCGCAGGGATCGGTGCAGCCAGCACATAGATGGCCCGGCAAAGAGGTCGTCGGGCGCATAGCTCCGTTCTTACTGATCTGAATAAGCCCGCAGAGCGGCTTCCACACCGTCGCTCTTCAGGCAGGCACTCCATTTAAGAAAGGCATCTCGGATCGCCGGCTGCTCACTCAGATTCCCGTAATAGAGAGATTGCTCAATCCAGAGTTCGGGCTGATCGGCAGCCTTGATCGCCACATCGCGCAGTGCTTCCCAATTGGGGTCATTAGGCTCAATGGTGCTTCCATCTTCCCGAACGCCAAGGCAATACCGCATCCACAATGCGTTCATGAGCGCCAGACCTTCGACGGGCTGACCGTTCTCTAGCGCATCACGAATTGACGGAATGATGAAGCCAGGCTGTCTGCTCGATCCGTCAAACGCCACACGCCGGGTCGTGTCGATGATCTCAGGATTGGCGAAGCGCTGCTGGATCAGAGCCAGATAAGATTGCGGCGTGTTGCCCGGCACGTCCTTCACATTTGGAAGGACTTCATCGGCCATGGCTCGGCTCAGGAAACCGGCAATTCCGCTGTGAGACATGGTGGACGCGATGGTTTCCAACCCAAGCAAATCACCCGGGATGGCGATCATCTGGTGCCCGCCGTTCAACACGCGCAGTTTCATGGCTTCATGATCGTGGACCGTGTCTGCGAACGTCGCACCGACCAGATCCCAATCCGGTCGTCCGGCGCAGAAATCGTCCTCGATCACCCACTGGCGAAAGTTCTCGTGGGTTACCGGCGCTTGATCACGAATGCCAAACGATGCGGCCAACGCCAGTTCTTTGTCGCCGGTAGCCGGCACGATGCAGTCCACCATCGAGTTGGGGAAGGTGCACGTCTTCTCGATCCATCGCGCGAGATCGGCGTCATAGAGCCGTGCCAATCCCACAAGGGTCCGCTGCAGTATCTCGCCATTGCCTTGCAGGTTGTCGCAACTGAGACCGGTGAAGGGTCCGTGTCCACACATCCGTCGGCGCTTCAACGCAGCCACCATTGCTCCAAATGCGGTTTTCGGACTGTCCGGATTCGCAGCATCGTGCACAATGTCAGGATGAGCCGCATCGAACTCTCCGGTGGCCGGGTCCTGATAATATCCGCCCTCAGTGACCGTCAGCGATACAATCCGAATGTCCGGCTTTGCCATGCGGTCAATCAAGGCGGCATTGTCAGCCGCCACTGGAACGAATTCGATCATTGAGCCGACGATCTCAGCGGACTTTCCGTTGGGGTCCAGCTCAATCAGCGTGGTCAGATAGTCCTGCGCATGGAGCCTCTCGCGCTGCGCCGCATCCGGTGGCCGCACGCCAGCGCCGACAATGGCCCAGTCGTGGGCAAGCCCTTTCTGCATGAGCCGATGCAAATACCAGGCCTGATGCGCGCGGTGAAAATTGCCGACACCAATGTGCAGGATGCCCGCCGTCAACGCCGAGCGCTCATAAGTCGGGCATGCGATTTCACTGCGAACGCTCTGGAGCGTCTCATTGCTGAGAGGCGTCAGCTCATCCATTGACCGCCATCCACATTGTAGGTTTGAGCCACCACATAGTTCGCCTCGTCCGACGCAAGAAAGATGGCCATTCCAGTCAGATCGTCCGCCGCTCCCATGCGACCAAAGGGAACCGCATCGCCGACCTCGCGCTTCTTCTGCCCTTTTGGTTTACCTTCATACTTCGCGAAGAACGCATCGACACCATCCCAATGTTCTCCATCCACAACACCGGGCGCGATCGCATTGACGTTGATACCGTGCTTGATGAGATCAAGCCCAGCCGATTGCGTAAGCGAGATGATGGCCGCCTTGCTTGCGCAATAGACGGCCACCAGCGCCTCTCCCCGGCGTCCGGCCTGACTGGCCATGTTGATGATTTTTCCGCCCTTGCCGCGCTCAATCATGTGCCGCGCGACGGCCTGAAGCGTGAAGAGGCTGCCGGCCACATTGATGGAGAAAACCCGTTCAAAGTCATCACGGTCGATCTCAACGATGGGCGCTGCGGTAAAGATCGCGGCGTTGTTGATCAGAATATCGATGCCGCCCAAGCGCTCAGCGACCTGCGCAACAGCCTCATCAATGCTCGCCTGATCCTGAACATCCATCACCACAGCCATGGCCGCAGAACCGATCTCAGATGCTGTCTTCTGGGCTCGCTCGAAGTCGATGTCGGCTATGGCGACACTCGCGCCTTCCCGGACATAGGCTTCAGCAAAAGCTCGGCCGATGCCCCGCGCGGCACCCGTAATCAGAGCGGTTCTACCCTCAAGGCGTTTCATCAGAGGCGAAGTCCGTCGGCACCGAATTTATGGATACGGTCCTCGCGGGGAGTGAGGTGGATCGTATCTCCATGGTGGAGTTCTATCTCGCCGGGAGCACGAACGGTGAGCGTGTCAGCCAATCCGGTTCCGTGGATGTGGAAGAACGTGTCGGAGCCCAGATGCTCCGCAACGCCCACGGTTCCGGTCCATACACCATCAGTGCCCGAAACTTCGATGTGCTCCGGGCGAACGCCCAGAGTGGCAGCACCATGTTTTGAAGCCTCTTCGCCTTCGATGAAATTCATTTTGGGAGAGCCAATAAAGCCGGCAACAAACATGTTGCGCGGATTGCGATAGAGTTCCAGCGGCGACCCGACCTGCTCAATATTACCTGCCCTGAGCACAACGATCTTGTCCGCCATGGTCATGGCTTCCACCTGGTCATGGGTGACATAGATCATCGTCGTTTGAAGGCGATTGTGCATCTCAGAGATCTCGAGGCGCATGCCAACGCGCAGGGCGGCATCGAGGTTCGACAATGGCTCGTCGAACAGAAAGGCCGTGGGGTCGCGAACGATGGCACGCCCAATCGCGACGCGCTGCCTTTGACCGCCGGACAACTGGCCGGGTTTGCGATCGAGATAGTCGGTAAGGTTCAGAGCCTTGGCAGCGGCCTCGATTTTCGTATTTTGCTCGGCCTCGCTTATGCCCGCCATGCGCATCGGGAAGGCGATGTTCTTGCGCACCGTCATATGCGGGTAGAGCGCGTAGGTCTGGAACACCATTGCGAGACCACGTTTGGAGGGCGGAACCTCGGTCACGACGGCATCATCGATGAGGATGTCACCCGAAGTACAGTCTTCCAGCCCGGCGATCATCCGCAGGAGAGTGGACTTCCCGCAACCCGAGGGTCCGACGAAGACCGCGAACTCGCCATCTTCGATGGTCAGATCCAATGGTGGAATAACCTGAGTTTCGCCAAAGGTCTTGGTGACGTTCTTGAGTTGTATGCGTCCCATGATGTGATCCCTTTTCTGGCCTATTTCACAGCGCCGAAGGTCAAGCCCTGGACCAATTGTTTCTGACAGAACCAGCCAAGGACGATGATCGGCCCGACAGCAGCTGCGGACACGGCGGACAGTCGTCCGAAGAAGAGGCCCTCCGGCGCGCGGTTGCCCTCTATGAGTTTCGAGAGCGTGGCAGCGTCTGTCGTTGTCAGGCGAACCGTCCAATAGGCCTCGTTCCAGCAGAAGATGAATATGAGAAGCGCGGTCGATGCGATGCCACCCCACGCCAGCGGGATGAGGATCTCTTTGACCTCGCCCCATGTCGTCACCCCGTCCATCTGCGCAGCTTCAATGATCTCTTTGGGGATCTCCTTGAAGTAGGTGAACAGCATCCAGATCGCGATGGGCAGATTGATCAGACTGAGAACCAGGATCAGCAGAAAATGCGTGTCGAAAATCCCGAGGAAGTTCTTGGTCAGAAACGTCATCGGGTACAGCACGGCCGCGGCCGGCAGCATCTTGGTCGACAGCATCCACATCAGCACATCTTTGGTATGCCTGCTTGGATTGAATGCCATCGCATAGGCCGCAGGAATGCCCACAAAAAGGGTGAAGGCGGTCGCGAAAACAGAGGTGATGACGGAGTTGGTCGCAAAGCGCCAATAGTCATAGTTCTCTGTCATGTTCGTGTAGTTCTCCAGCGTCGGCGTGAAGAAGAACAGGAACTCCGGCTTCACAGCATCCGCATCGGTTTTGAAGCTGGTCAAAACCATCCAGAAGATCGGGAAGAAGAAGAGCAGCGCCACCAGCCAGGCCAGTGTCGTCCGGCTGATGCGCCCTGCGCGCGAGGAGTGTGCAACGATAGCCATTATGTTCTCTCCTATTCCATCAGCGTCTTGCCGATCATCCGAAGCAGGAAGATCGCAACGATGTTGGCGAGGATGACGGCGAAGATGCCCGTGGCGCTGGCCGCGCCGATATTGTTGTTGGCGAATTCGCCGATGAGGTACGGCAGGTTTTTGTTGCCATTGCCTCGGCTGACGATCTCGATCTCCGCATAGAGAGACAGATGAAAGATCGCCTGGATCATCACCACAATGGCGATGGGTCGACCGAGGTGCGGCAGCGTGAGAAAGCGGAACTGCGACCAGGCCCCTGCCCCGTCCAGAATAGCTGCCTCCTTCTGCTGCTGGTCTTCGGACTGCAGTGACGTCATGAAAATCAACACGGCGAAAGGCGTCCACTGCCAGGTCACCATGATGATGACGGCGTAGGCCGACGTCTGGGTCGCCCGGAAAGAAATCGGCTCCAGAGTTGGCCAAAGAGAAAAGAACCAGCCGATCAGAGGCGCATCCTTCAACGAGAGGATCACACCATTGATGCCGTCAACTGCAATGCCCTGGAGACCCAGAACCGGGTCAAGGATCATGTTGATCCAAAGCACCGCATTGACGGCTGGCATGACAAAGAATGGTGAAATCAGCAGAACCCGAACAATGCCGCGGCCTGGGAACGCTTGGTTGATCAACACGGCGATGAGCACGCCGAGCGCGACTGTGAGAAATAGAATGCTGCCAACGATGAAAAGGCTGTTCTGAATGGCGAAGAGGAAGTCCTTCGAATTCAGAACGAACTCGTAATTGCCGAAACCTCGCCAGTTGCTGATGGAGGGCGTCGTCCATTCAGGGCGACGCAGATTGTTCAGCACGTAGCGGATGAACGAGAAGTACAGCGTCATCGACAGTGGAACGATCATCCAGATCAACAGCAGAACAACCGCTGGTGTTTGGAGCAGACGTGGCAGCTTTCGGTCAGACATGGCTTCCCCGTTTCGATGGATGACGACATCCATCAACTGGCTTAATCGACGTTCGAGAGTGGGGTTGGACAGGGCCTGAAGGCGAGGCTCTTCAGCCGCTTATCCAGAACAAAAGAGAGGCCCGGCTTGCGCCGGACCTCGTCTGGGAGAGCTTACTCGTAGTAGCCCGCCTCTTTCATGATCGCGTCAGCAGCGGCCTGCGATGCAGCCAGTGCTTCATCGACCGACTTTGCGCCAGAAAGGGCAGCAGCCATTTCCTGGGCAACCGCAGAACCAACCTCGGGGAATTCCGGGATAGCCGCGAACTGAACGCCAACATATGGCTTCAGATCGGTCGCTTCAGGAGCAGCGGACTTGATGGCCGCCAACTCAGCATCTGCGAAGGCCGCAGCAGCCTGGAACTCTGGGTAAGCATAAGTCGAGGTACGCGTACCGGTTGGAACCGACCCCCAGCCGAACTCAGGATGGTTGGCAACCGCCTGAATGTACTCTTTGGAGGTGGCCCACTCGATGAAGGCTTTCGCTTCTTCTGTGTTGTCGGTGCCGGTTGGGACCGCCATGGCCCATGCCCAAAGCCAGTTCGCGCCAACAGGGTTCCCTGCGTTTGGCGACTGAGCGTAGGCAACGCCATCCACTTCAAGGAAGGACGCAGCGATCGTGGCATCAATCCACATTCCGCACTTGCCTTCATTGTAGAGAGCCAGGATCTCGTTGAACGAGTTGCCTTCGGAGCCTGGAGGGCCATAGGTGCCCAGCAGATCAACGTAGAAGTTGATGGCCGCTTTCCACTCGTCGGACTCAAGCGTCGGACGGAAGTCCTTGTCGAACCATGCGCCACCAAACGAGTTCACCACGGTTGTGATGAAGGCCATGTTGTCGCCCCAGCCGGGCTTGCCGCGCAGGCAGACACCATAAACGCCATTGTCCGGATCGTGGATCGCCTCGGCGGCTGCCTTGATGTTGTCCCAGCTGTCATTGTCAGCGATGGAAACACCGGCGGCGTCCGTCAGGTCCTTGCGGTACATGACCATGGAAGACTCGCCGTAGAACGGTGCTGCGTAGAGCGTGCCATCGGCGGACAGGCCATTGCGGATGGCTGGCAGCATGTCATCAACGTCATACTCAGCGCCGAATTCGAGCGGCTCGATCCAGCCGGCCTGGCCCCAAATAGGCGCTTCCTGCATGCCGATATTGATGATGTCGTACTGACCGCCACCTGTGGCCGTGTCAGAAGTGACCTGCTCGCGGAGCACGCCTTCTTCAAGCGAAACCCAGTTGAGCTTCACACCGGTTTCTTCGGTGTAAGCCTCAGCGACTTTCTGCATGTTGATCATGTGACCATTGTTCACGATGGCAATGGTCAGTTCTTTGGAATGGCTCGCAGCCATAGCGCCTGTTGCCACAACGGCCATAGCCGTCGTCAGGCCAAGAAGTTTCTTGGAAATCACCCTGTTTCCTCCCATGGATTGGATGTGTGCAAAGCGAAGCATGGTGATATCGCGCGGTCAATAGTTTTTTTACACGCGTAAAGAAATAATCAGGCCGATTTGCGCATAATCAGGCGGCCCTCGAAGAGTTTGTCGAAGCGTTTGGTCGGTATGGCGTCCTCATCGACTGAGGCCAAGAGGGCCTCGAGCGCACTGGTGGCAATCGCGTCATAGTCTTGAGCGATGGTCGTCAGTGGCGGGCAGGTGTAGCGCGAGAACGGGTGATCATCCTGTCCGGCGATGCGAATGTCCGCGCCCGGGGCGATTCCCACTTTCATGCCCATCTCATAGCAAGCAGACAGGAAACCGATCGCCAGACGATCATTGCTGCAAAGGACGGTTTTGCCCGGCAAACCATCTGCACCCAACGCCGTCATTGCCCCTTGATAGCCAATGTCCTCTAGCGCCCAGCCTTCGCCATCCAACTGTATGATCTCCGGCGTCAGTCCATGGCGTTCCATGGCTGAAACATAGCCCTGACGCCGCCGACGGGCGTTCGGATTAGGGGGCGTCTTCATCTCGACAAAAACCGGTGGCTCGCCGCTCCTGTGCAGATATTCCACCATCAAGGCGGTAAACTGGCTGTTGTCAGACCCGATGAAAGCCCTGCCCGGCCCCTCGATGTTGCTGTCAAACAGAACGGTCGGCACCTCATCACAGAAGGCTGCAACGGCATCCTGATTGGACAGGCGGCCCAAAGGAGCGAGCAAAACCCCCGTCGGCTTCATGGAGCGGAGCATGGCGAAGACTTCGTTCTCTCGCTCGGCTGAACCATTGGCACTGAACAGGCTGGGCGCAAACCCCGCCTCAAGACATTTGGCCTCCAGCACGCGCGCGATCTCGGCGAAGAAGGGGTCGGAGACATAGGGGACGACGATGCCGATGGTCTTGGTCAGTCGCCGGTTCTGGTTCACGGCATAGATGTTGGGCCGATAATCGTACTGCTTCAGCGCCGCTTCAATCTTTCGGCGGGTTGTCGGGCGGACGCTCTCCGGATCGTTAAAGAACTTGGAAACAGTCGGCCGGGACAAGCCGCTCGCCTCAGCGAACTGCTCCATATTCCGAATTTTGGTCATCAGAGTCTTCCCGGAACGGCCCTACGATTTTTACCGAATACAGCACAGAAGCTTTACGCGCGCAAAAGTCTTTTTGATGAAGGCAAAGTTCCTTTCACAACGTTCAACCCACCAAACGGCAAACCGAACGGGCGGCAATACAGGAGGTGAAGACTGACGACCTTGGCGACTCAGCAGCGGCCGTTTATCGACTGAACAATCGCGAGACAGCGTCGAAACCAGCGTGATACACGCCCTCCCGCACTGTCGTGGTGAGTTCGTCTTCCATTCCCGGCGGTGTGTTGAAGGTGGACCACCAGCGCCAGAAAGTCCGTGCCGAGGATGTCACTTCCCGCAACTCAACATGAGCCGTGTAGTTCAGCAGCGGCACATCAGATGTGAGGATGCGGTAGCTGAAGCTGTGGGTGTGGTCCGAAAGCGCCAGCAACTCTTCACGCAGCGCTTCGCCGGTCTCAAGTGTAAATGCGCGCACTGCGCCCACAGCATCGCCCGAGCGCCCACCTTCGATCTTACTTGTCGCAATGGCAGGATGCCAGTCCACATGTCCATTGAAATCCCGAATGATGGCCCAGACTTCCGGCACACTGGCATTGATGATCGTGCTCGTATCAACCCGGATCATCGGTCGCCGCCAAAGCGCTTGCGCAGTTCCGCCAGGGCACTGGCAAAAACGCCGTCGCCAATCTGCCGGACCAGACCCGGCTCTTCCATCGGCGGGCAGTCAAAAACCGCGTTCCACTCGGCGAAGCACTGGCCGTCTCGACGCACAGGGGTGAGCTGCAGCCTGGCAGTGTAGTTCTCAACATTCATCGGCGCTTCGAGGATCGAGTAGCGGCACGCCATCTCGTGGTCATCCAGCATAAGGAGCTGCTCTCGGATGGTGCCACCGTCGCGCAACCGGAA
>JBCBXA010000040.1:0-23367 GCA_039816825.1 Pseudomonadota bacterium
GCTCCAAAGACCACAACGGCAGCCGCAAGGCTCAACATGTTCGGGGCCGCAGCCAACAGCACAAGTGCAGGCCCGTAGACCCAGGCGCAGCGCATGGTGAGGCTGGTTGCACCCCGCCGTTCCGAAAGCGCGCCGGCCAGCGGAAAGGACACTATCGCGCCACCGGCCAGCGCCAGCAAAAGAAGGCCAAGCGATGCGGGTTCGAGATCAAACCGATCCTTGAAGGCAGGCACGCGCGCCGCCCATGCGCCAAAGAGCAGGCCGTTGAGCGCGAATGCAGCCGCAACACCACGCCAATCCCGACTTGCGACCAGTCGGCCTTTGGCATGAACCATCTCAGACATGCACGAACTCCACCCCGGCAGAAGAAAAGGGATCTGTTCGCTCCGGCGGAGCGTCGGTGACAATCACGTGGATCTCGCCGCTTTCGAGGACCTTGTGTCGGCCTCGTCGCTCGAATTTACTTGCAGACGCCACGACAACCGAAGAGTTCGCAGACAGAGCCATCGCCCTTTTGATCCCGGCCTCGCCGGCATCTTCAGCGCTCAGCCCGAAGTCAGGCCACAAACCACAGGCACCGAGAAAACAGACGTCCGCCGCAATCGTCGCGACTGAACGCTCCGCTTCACCACCGGCCGCCATGGCACCAGATGCACACAGCGCCCCCCCAATAAGGTGTACACGCGCGCCTCGCTCCAGTGCTAACAAGGCGACAGACGGTGCCGGCGTAACCACCAGGCCTTCAAAGCCCAGAGGCAAGCGCCTCGCAACGGCATCCATGGTGGTGCCGGCATCCATGAAGATGGTGCCGCGTTCGGGTACGGAACCAACGGCGCGCTCAGCCAGCGCAGTCACGTCTTCGAGGTCGTGCTCGGCGCGCACGAGATAGCTTGGGCTTGGCTTGGAAACAGGAATTGCTCCTCCCCTCACCCGGCGCACGACTCCCTTCTGCTCCAGAGAGATCAGGTCGCGACGGATGGTGTGGACGGAAAGGCCAAGCTCTTCAGCCAGAGCAGCGGCAACAAGACTGCTGCCTGAAGACAGGCGCTCAAGGAGGACGGACTCGCGGGTGTCGGGATTGTTGAGATCAAGCATTGCACACAAATGCACGATTCTGCATGTATATGCAATATTTTGCAGCTTTATGAGCAATTGCATTCAACAGCAACTCCTCAAAGCGGAGCGGCAGAGGGTGCACCGCTCCGCTTGGAATGCTCGAAGCGAGCCTAGCGGGCAGCCTCCAGGCCGAGTTTTTGATTGAATTCGGAGCTGAACGCAGCGCCCGCTGAACAGGGCCTATCCGAGATCCAGATCGGATCTCTCGTAAACGTGTCGGCCGGTTTCGCTGGGCAGCGCCCGCTTGAGCGCCCAGTACTTACGCACCTCAGCCATGCCGAGCTCCGGATTGTCGTCCAGAAAGTCACGCGTGTACTGGTTGAACTGGTTGTCCCGCGCAATTTGGGATTTGAAACCCGGCGCCGACTCGCGCTGCCGCATGGCGCGATATTCATCACAGGCATCGCCGAGAGTTTTGCCCGTATTCGCCTTCATCCAGGCCATGAACTCGATGTTGAACTTGAAACCGTCGCCCATCTGGGAGCGGAAGAAGCGTCTAACGTTCTGGCTGTTCTTGTAGCTATCGGTAATGATCGTCTCGGGCGTCAGCGTTTCGCTGTGCCAGTCAAACTTTGATTTGGTGGCTCGCCCACTTGCCCTCGGCTTTACCTTCTCACCGGTATCGAGAAAATGCGCAATGCGGTCGAGGATGTCGAACTTCACCCCCGCGTAGGAAAGGTTCAGTTCTTTGGCGCGGGCTTCCAATTCTGCCTTCAGCCAGTACCACCGCCGCAATTCAGCACTGGTGGAAATACTCTCAATGGCTGGTCGGGTTTCAGACGTGTTGGTCATCCCTCACACCAGATAGAGCGCTGCGAGACCGAGGAAGGCAAAAAAGCCAACGATGTCGGTGACGGTTGTCACGAAAACCGAAGAAGCGATCGCCGGGTCTGCCCCGGCCCTGTCCAGAACAATGGGCACAGCCATGCCGGCGAACGCGGCGCACACCATGTTGACCACCATAGCAATCGCAATGACTACGCCCAGCCCAGGCGACGAAAACCAGATCAGAGCAACGACGGCCATCAGCAGCGCAAAGGCCAGTCCGTTCAACAGTGCAACCAACATTTCGCGCATCAGAATGCGCTTGGCGTTGCCGCTGTCGAGATCGCGCGTCGCAAGCGCCCGTACGGCAACCGTCATGGTCTGAGTGCCAGCATTTCCGCCCATGGATGCGACGATCGGCATGAGCACCGCGAGCGCGACCATCTCGCCGATGGTGGCCTCAAACAGACCGATGACGACGGAGGCAAGAACTGCGGTGCCCAGGTTCACAACCAGCCAGACAAATCGTGACCGGGCAGTGCTCAGCACGTTGTCCGACAGTTCTTCATCACCAAGACCAACGAGGCGCTTAATGTCCTCCTCGGCTTCCTGCTGGATGACGTCCACAATGTTGTCGATGGTCAGCACACCGACGAGCTTTTGACCTTCATCCACCACAGCCGCCGACAGCAGGTCATACTGCTCGAAGATCATGGCCGCCTCTTCCTGGTCCATGCTGGCGGGAATGGCGTGCCGAGTTTCGTGCATGACATCTTCGATCAGGACCGGCCGCTTGGCGCGAAGAATCCGGTCAAGCGCGATGGCACCAATCAGTTTGAACGAAGGATCCACGACGAAGATCTGGCTGAAATCATCCGGCAGATGCTTGGCTTCGCGCATATAGTCGATTGTCTGACCCACCGTCCAAAAGGGCGGCACGGCGATGCACTCGGTCTGCATGCGCCGTCCGGCAGTCTCTTCTGGGTAGTCCAGGGAACGACGAAGCTTTGACTGGTCGGCAAAGGGAAGCTGAGAGAGAACCTCCTCCCGGTCCTCATCATCCATATCCTCAAGGATGTAGACCGCATCGTCGGAGTCGAGTTCCTGGACGGCTTCTGCCACGACCTCATTGTCGAGCTCTTCCAGCATATCCTTACGGATGCCGTCCTCGACTTCGGTCAGGGATGCAAAGTCAAAGTCTTCGCCCATGATCTCGACCAGGCGTGGTCTTAAATCAGGTTTCAGATCTTCGATAACATCGCCGAGTTCCGACTCGTGGAGCGGTTGGACGATGGCTTCCACATCGTCGTACTGATCGGCCCGAATGGCAGCCTCAAGCGCGTCGAGAACATCGCGCCGAATAGCGCCATCATCCATATAGATGGTGTATTCGCTCCGCGCCTCATCGCGCGGATCGTTATCGGCTTGGCTAGAGGGGTTGGCCAAGATCACCTCTTAGACACGGCATTAAAGTGGATGAGCGGAATGCTTAACCAATGATAGGGCGCACCATTGAAGGTCACAAGCGCGCGGGTCGGCCACCAGCGCCATACCGAAGCATTCTTTACCCCAGTGCCTTAACAGGCAGCACTTGCATATTTTTTATGCAATTTGTGTCTGTCATGCTCCCCAGTCTTGAAATGCGAGAACCGGCTTATCGCGCCAAAATGGGCAAAACGACGCCAGCAATGGCGGGTTTAGACACGGAAAGGGAAGAAAACTGTCGCCAAGTTCGAGATTTCATGCCATTTGGCACGGAACCTGCAAGGTTGCGCGCAGTTGCCTGTTAAACGCGCACCTTGCGCAGCAGGCACAGTGGAGGGCCCAGAGGGCATGAAAAAAATCGAAGCGGTCGTAAAGCCATTCAAGCTAGATGAAGTGAAAGAAGCACTTCAAGAAGCCGGGCTTCAGGGCATAACGGTCACCGAAGCAAAGGGCTTCGGACGCCAAAAAGGGCACACCGAGCTTTATCGTGGTGCCGAGTACGTTGTCGACTTTCTTCCAAAGGTGAAACTCGAGATCGTCGTTCCTGACAATATGCTCGAGACCGCCGTCGAAGCCATCATCGCGTCCGCCCGTACGGGACGGATCGGAGACGGCAAAATCTTTGTCTCCGACGTTGCAGAAGCGATCCGCATTCGCACCGGCGAGACCGGCGACGCCGCCGTCTGACCCCCAAAAACAATCCAAAACGCCAACACAGGGATACTTACATGGCTAAGGACATTCTCAAGAAGATCAAAGATGAGGACGTGAAGTTCCTCGATCTTCGTTTCACCGACCCGCGCGGTAAGATGCAGCACGTGACGTTCGACACGTCGGCGGTCGATGAAGACCTGTTTGCCGATGGCGCAATGTTCGACGGCTCCTCCATTGCGGGCTGGAAGGCCATCAACGAGTCCGACATGACCCTGATGCCCGACACGGACACAGCCTTCATGGACCCGTTCTATGCACAGTCCACCATGGCGATCTTCTGTGACATTCTCGATCCCACAACATCCGAAGGCTACAACCGCGACCCGCGTATGACTGCAAAGCGCGCAGAAGCCTACATCAAGTCCGGTGGCTTTGGTGACACAGCCTATTTCGGACCAGAGCCAGAGTTTTTCGTCTTTGACGATGTGAAATTCTCTGCCGATCCGTACAAGACCGGCTTTGAACTCGACTCCGCAGAACTGCCGATCAACACCGACGCAGACTATGAAGCCGGCAACCTCGGCCACCGCCCGCGCACCAAGGGTGGCTACTTCCCGGTCAACCCGGTCGATAGCGCCCAAGATATTCGTTCCGAGATGCTATCCGTCCTCAAAGAGATGGATGTCAAGGTTGAGAAGCACCACCACGAAGTGGCTGCTGCCCAGCACGAGCTCTGCATGGTGTTCAACACCCTGACCCGTAAAGCTGACGAAACTCAGCTCTACAAATATGCCGTGCACAACGTTGCCCACGCCTATGGGAAGTCGGCAACCTTCATGCCGAAGCCCGTCTATGGCGACAACGGCACCGGCATGCACGTGCACCAGTCGCTCTGGGGTGACGGCAAGCCACTTTTCGCTGGTGACGGCTATGCCGGACTGTCCGACACCTGCCTTTACTACATTGGCGGCATCATCAAGCACGCCAAGGCACTGAACGCCTTTACCAACCCATCGACCAACTCCTACAAGCGTCTGGTCCCCGGCTTTGAAGCACCTGTGCTGCTGGCCTACTCGGCTCGCAACCGCTCCGCTTCCTGCCGTATCCCGTTCGTCGCTTCGCCAAAAGGCAAGCGCATGGAAGTTCGCTTCCCCGATCCAATGGCCAACCCCTACCTCGCATTCTCTGCGATGCTGATGGCTGGCCTCGACGGCATCAAGAACAAGATCCATCCTGGTGATCCCATGGACGAGGATCTGTACGAACTGCCAGAGCGCAAGCTCAAGCGTATCCCAACGGTTTGCGGCTCGCTCCGCGAAGCCCTGGCTGCGCTGGACAAGGACCGCAAATTCCTGACCGAAGGCGGCGTGTTCGACGACGATCAGATCGATGCTTACATCGAGCTGAAAGAAGAAGAGAACATCCGTTACGAGCACACTCCACATCCAGTGGAATTCGACATGTACTATTCGAGCTAGGCTCGAAGATTGGTGCAAGGAAAACCCCGCTTCGGCGGGGTTTTTTATGCCATGACCTCAAATATTTTTTGGGTGAAGGAAAGAAATACTCACAACGGCGCACTACACTTGCCCTTCCACTATCGGCTTTCGTCACAAGAGGCAGGATATGACCACCGAGACAGACCGATCCGGCGAAGACCGCCGCCAAAGCGATCGACGCTCCGGCGCAGACTCCCGTTCAGACGATCAGAAGGCGGAACAGGGCGAACGGCGCTCAGGCGAAAACCGGCGCTCAGGACAGGATCGCCGTGATCAATAGGTTCCAGGTGAGGATGCGGACCTCATTGGCGGCAGTCATATAGGGTCAGGACCCATTCATCTGCTGGCATTGGCGTTTGGTATGACAAGATATTCAAGGAGAAGACTGCAAAGCGGGCTGGCCGCCCGGTTCAAGTCTTTGACGCAGAAGATCGCCATCAGAGCGAACGTCCTTCGGATGGGGTCACTTTGACCGGTGGACTTCGTTGCAAAGGCTTGAAAGTCGCAAGACTTCCATCGCCTTCGCTCCTCGCCACCGGGCAAATTGACTCCCACCAATGCAAACAGATGAATAGGTCCTGACCCTAGGCTCGACAACCATTTTCGCTGCACGCATTGTGGCGCCATGGAAGAGACGACTGCCGAACTTGCCGCAACCCTGACCGATGGTTCTGTTTTTCAATGGTTGGCGGAAACCAGCGAGTTTCTGCTTCGCCCCTGGTCGCTCTACCAACTGCTCATCGTCCTCGCCGCGTTTGGCCTTGCCCATGTGTTGGGCAAGCCGCTTGAGACCCGCCTCGAAGGTTGGGCACGAGGCCTGAAAACCTCACCGCATATTCTTCGCCTTATCGTCGCTGTGATGCGACGCACGCGGCTTGTCCTGTTCATCGCCCTGCTCGCGATCGGCTTTGCAGTGCTGCAGGAAATCACATGGTCAAGCCGATCTTATCTGATTGGCGTTGTGCTGCGCCTTGCTTTGGCTTGGCTGGCAATATCGGTTGCCAGCAGAATCATTCGCTCCCGGTTCACGTCTCGCGTGTTTGCCCTGGTTGTCTGGGGATTCTTTGCAGCGTCCCTGCTGGGCGTTACCGGCGACATCGCAGCAGCCCTGGATGCAGCTGCCTTCGAGATTGGCGATATTCGTCTGTCGGCACTGACGGTTCTGAAGGCGGCCATCTTCACAACAATTGCGCTTTGGCTTGCCACGACGACGGGCAACTTCCTTGATGACCGGGTCCAGCGCATAGAGGACATGACGCCTTCGTTCCGGGTTCTAATCGGCAAGGTTCTGAAAATCGGGCTTCTGGCCGTTGCTCTCCTTGTGTCCCTGTCTGCCGTTGGCATTGATCTCACGGCCTTCGCCGTGTTCTCGGGCGCTGTGGGTGTCGGGCTTGGCTTTGGTCTTCAGAAAGTCGTTTCCAACTTTATTTCGGGGATCATCATACTGCTCGATAAGAGCATCAAACCGGGCGACACCATCACGTTGGGGGATACTTTCGGCTGGATCCGTGAGCTTAGAGCGCGCTTTGTTTCAGTGGTGACGCGTGATGGTCGTGAGTTCCTGATCCCGAACGAAGACTTCATCACACAGCAGGTAATCAACTGGTCCTTCACGGATGAGCTTGTGCGCCTCGACGTGCATTTCGGGGTCTCTTACTCGTCCGACCCGCATCAGGTGATAGATCTCGCCAAACAGGCCGCCGCCAAACTGGATCGGGTGCTGAGCACACAGAAGCCGGTTTGCTGGATGACGGGCTTTGGCGACTCCTCCCTCGACTTCATTTTGCGGTTCTGGATTTCCGACCCGCAAAACGGGCTGACCAATATTCGTGGACAGGTTCTCATCGCGCTTTGGGACACGTTCAAGGAGAACGGGGTGGAGTTCCCCTTCCCTCACCGCGAGATCATCATGCGCACGCCGGTGGAAATCACCGACGCTCGTGGCACGGCAAAGGCCTAGGCAAACTTGGTAGACGCTGTCGGAAAAGCCTCGCTCATCATGGTGGCGGGCATGATGTTCATCCCGCTGGGCGACACATTCGCAAAACTGTTGATCGCAGCGACGCCCTACTCCGTCGAGCTGATCGCCTGGGCGCGCTTCGTTGTGGGGGCCGTGCTCGCTGTTCCCATCGCTCTTGGTATCGGCCATTGGAAAGGCGTCACAAGATGGTTTGTGCCCGCCTGCATTTTGCGCGGCACCATCCTTGCCAGTGCGATCTTCATGATCATCACATCGCTCAACACCATACCGCTCGCCCTCGCATTCGGCGCGTTCTTCATAGGGCCGAGCGTGGCAACACTGGTGGCGTGGCTGCTGCTGAAGGAAAGCGTGCGAACGATTGAATGGCTGGCCATCGCCATAGGCTTTCTTGGCGTGGTGCTCGTGGTTCAACCCGGACGCGATTTCGAGATCGGCTTTCTATACGCCCTCGGCGCCGGAGTGATGTACGGCATTTTCAACGCTGCCACGCGCTGGACCCGCCCAGTCGGACCACCCATGGCGCAGCTGGCCGGCCAGTTGGTGGTGGGAGCCGTGGTGCTCAGCCCCATAGTTTTTGAGGAGCTTCAATATGTCGAGCTGCAGGAGCCGTGGCTTTTGCTGGGTTCGGGCGTTGCGTCGGCCATCGGCAATCTGCTGGCCATCATAGCCTACAGCATGGCGCGGGCAGCCGTTCTGACGCCGCTGATCTACACCCAACTGATCAGCGCGACAGCCCTCACCATCCTGGTCTTCCATGACGAGTTGAACACTGCATCCCTGGTGGGCCTCGCCATCATTCTTCTGGCGGGGCTGCTTCCACGGCTCATTGGGAAAAGCCCTAGGGTCAGGACCCATTAATCTGATTGGATTGGCGTCTGATATGACAAGATATTCAAGGAAAAGACTGCAAAGCGGGCTGGCCGCCCGGTTCAAGTCTTTGACGCAAAAGATCGCCGTCAGAGCGGACGTCCTTCCGATGGGGTCACTTTGACCGGTGGACGTTGTCGCGAAGGCTTGAAAGTCGACAGACTTCCATCGCCTTCGCTCCTCGCCACCGGGCAAATTGACTCCCACCAATGCAAACAGATTAATGGGTCCTGACCCTAGCTAATGTCCATCCCCAAAGCGGCCTGGAATGACGCCGTAGTCAACTGCCAGCGCGTATTCCGGATCATCGTCCGCATCAACCACCAGCTGGCCGGCCTTCGTGAGGAGTGCGTGGCAATCGCGGCTAAGGTGACGGAGCTGAATGTCGATGTTCTGCTGACGGTATTTCGCTGCAACCGACTCGATGGCGTTCAGCGCAGACTGGTCGACGACCCTGGAATACATGAAGTCGATGACCACGTGATCGGGATCATCGCGGGGCGTGAAGCTCTCGGAAAAGCCCTCCGCTGAACCAAAGAAAAGCGGACCGATCACGCGGTAGACCTTGGTGCCCTCCGGCGTGACTTCCGCCTTGACCTGAATGCGCGTCGCATTCTGCCAGGCATACGCAAGGGAAGACGCGATAACGCCCACCACGACGGCGACTGCAAGGTCGGTCAAAACCGTGGTGACGGTCACGAGCACGATCACGAAAGCATCGACGCGCGGCACGCGGCGCATAATCTTGAATGAGTTCCAAGCAAAGGTGCCAATCACCACCATGAACATGACGCCGACCAGAGCCGGCAGCGGGATCTGCTCGATCAGACTTGAAGTGAACAGGATGAAGATCAGCAGGAACAGGGAGGCCGACAGTCCAGACAGGCGCTCGCGCCCGCCGGAGTTCACATTGATCATGGACTGACCAATCATGGCGCAGCCCCCCATGCCGCCGAAAAAGCCAGTGGCCGTGTTCGCAGCGCCGAGAGCCAGACACTCCTGAGAGGCGCCACCCCGTGTCTCTGTGATTTCGTTGACGAGGTTGAGGGTCAGAAGCGACTCGATCAGGCCAATCGCTGCCAGGATGAGGGCGTATGGGAAGACGATGTAGAGCGTTTCCAGCGTCATCGGCACGGCGGGAATATGAAATTGCGGCAAGCCACCTTCAATCGACGCCAGATCGCCCACCCTTGGAATATCCAGGTTCAGTGCGATCACGCCAACCGAGATGATCACGATGGCCGCGAGGGGAGCGGGGACGGCCTTGGTCAGTTTGGGGAAGAACTGAATGATGCACATAGTGGCAACAATGAGCAGCAACATCAGCATGAGTTGCGTGCCCTGCATCCATTCCTTGGCGCCATCGGGCCCAACTTTGAATTGCTCAAGCTGGGCGAGAAAGATCACGATGGCGAGGCCGTTCACAAAGCCCAGCATGACCGGGTGCGGCACCATGCGGATAAATTTCCCGAGTCGCAGCGCGCCGGCCAGAAGCTGCAACAGCCCCATCAGGACGACCGCAGCGAACAGATATTCAACGCCGTGCAGCGAGACCAGAGACACCATGACCACGGCCAGTGCACCCGTGGCGCCAGAGATCATGCCGGGTCGCCCGCCGAAGAGAGCGGTGATGAGGCCAACCATGAAGGCGGCATGGAGCCCGACCAGTGGGTGAACGCCAGCCACAAAGGAGAAAGCAACCGCTTCCGGCACCAATGCCAGAGCGACGGTAAGCCCGGATAGAATTTCAGTTTTTGCGGCTAGCGGCGAACGAAACGTCGCCGCCAGGTTCTGAAGCGGTGGGTAGTTCAAAGCAGTATCCGGAAGCAGGGCGCGAGCGCGCATTTGCCTTGCCCTACTCTGCACAACAGGATGCTTCAACCCCGAGGGTCAGTTGCGCTGTTGGCGAAATGCCTCGCCTCAGCAGCTGTTATCGCTGCAGACCGTGGATAGCCGCGCGGACCTCAGTGCCCGTGATCAACGTGTAGTCGCCGCTTTTGACGGTTCTGACAGAGGCGGCAGCGATGGCGCTTGGCCGTCTGATCTGCACATCGTCATAGGCCGCCAGAAGCTCCTCCATGTTTTGTGGCACCATATTGGTGCCGGTTGGAGAAGTCGCGGCGCTTTGCCCACCCGCCATGCAAGCCAAGAGCAGGCATGCGAGCGTTCCGCTCTTCAGAAGCTTGTTCATCGTTCCATCCCTGTATCGCCGGCCGCTTTGCGCGGCTCTCTGATGGAATGAACATAGCGATCACGACTTAGGACGAAGTTTAACAACGGACCTCAATGCGGGAAGCGGTGAATCAATTCTGACGCTGTTTCAATGCGTTAACCGGCCTTGTTGGCGGTTTGATTCACCTGTGTGACCGGCGGGTTAAGCGACCATGGCACCGCTCGCCTTGGCAGTCTGCATCGCTTAGCATGCAACAACTGATTCTCGATACGCCAGGATGCGCCCCGAACCGCCATGAACGACCTGTTTTCCGCCATACCTGATGAGCCAGCACCGAAGCCCCAAAGCAATGGCCAGGGAAATGCCCAAGGAAATACAAAGCCAAGTGTGGCCAAGACTGCGCCAAAGCCGAAGGAAGTTGCCAAGCCCAGCAAGGAAGCTGGCGGATACGACGCCGAGAGCATTCGGGTGCTGGAAGGTCTTGAGGCCGTCCGCATGCGCCCCGGCATGTATATCGGCGGCAAGGATGAGAAGGCTTACCACCACCTCTTCGCAGAGATCATCGACAACTCGATGGATGAGGCTGTGGCCGGCCACGCAAGCTGGATCGAAGTGCACCTCAGCGATGACGGCTCACTGACCGTGACGGACAATGGCCGCGGCATTCCGGTTGAGCCCCACAGCCAGGTGAAGGGCAAAAGCACGCTGGAGGTGATTATGACCACCCTCCACGCGGGCGGTAAGTTCGACTCTGATGCCTATGAGACTTCCGGCGGCCTGCACGGCGTGGGGGCCTCAGTGGTCAACGCGTTGTCCGATCGTATGACCGTTGAGGTGGCGCGCGACCGCGAACTGTGGCGACAAACCTATGAGAAAGGCATTGCGCAAACCGGCGTGGAAAAGGTGGGTGCGGCGCCGAACCGTCGGGGTACGTCGGTAATCTTCCACCCTGACCCAGAGATTTTTGGCCCGAGCATCAAGTTCGACCCGGGCCGCATCATGCGGATGGCGCAATCCAAGGCCTATCTGTTCGGCGGTGTTGAAGTGCGCTGGAGTTGCGACGCCTCCCACGTTGATGAGACCAAAGGCGTCCCGGCCAAGCAGACGTTCCACTATCCAGGCGGTGTTCGAGATTTCCTCGAAAGCAAGCTCACCAAGGAACGAAAAGTGACGCGCGAAGTGTTCTCGGGTTCTACGCCGAAGGCCAGTGGACACGGAGCCCTGCAATGGGCCGTGGCATGGTTTGCCGGTGATGGGTTTGTGAACTCCTATTGCAACACGGTCCCGACCCCGGATGGAGGCACGCATGAAGCAGGCCTGCGCCTAGCTCTCACAAGGGGCCTCAAGGCCTATGCCGAATTGGTGCAGAACAAGCGCGGCTCGATCATCACGACCGATGATGTGATGACCTCTTCAGGCGCGATGTTGTCGGTCTACATTCGCGAACCGGAGTTCGTGGGCCAGACGAAGGATAAGCTGGCGACGGTGGAAGCCCAGAAAATCGTTGAGACCGCCGTCAGAGATCCGTTCGATCACTGGCTGGCGGCCTCCCCCGGTGAAGCGCAGAAACTGCTGGAATGGACGATCGAGCGCGCAGAAGAGCGCTTGCGTCGCCGAAAGGAAAAGGAAGTCAGCCGCGCGTCGGCCACGCGCAAGCTGCGCCTGCCAGGGAAGCTGGCCGATTGCTCGCAGAAGAGCGCCGATGGCGCAGAGATATTCATTGTGGAGGGCGACAGCGCCGGCGGGTCAGCCAAACAGGCGCGCAATCGCCACAATCAGGCCGTGCTGCCCCTGCGCGGTAAAATTCTAAACGTAGCCAATGCGAGCCGCGACAAGATCGCTGCGAACCAGCTTATCAACGATCTCATTCTGGCGCTCGGGGTCGGCACGAAGTCCAAGTACAATGAACACGATCTTCGCTACGAGAAGGTCATCATCATGACGGATGCGGACGTGGATGGAGCGCATATCGCGTCTCTGCTGATCACCTTCTTCTATCAGGAGATGCGCCCCCTCATTGAAGGCGGTCACCTCTATCTGGCCGTGCCTCCGCTCTACCGCATTACGCAGGGCGCCAAGACGCTCTACGCCCGCGACGACGCCCACAAGGATGAGCTGGTGGAAACCGAGTTCACCGGTCGGGGCAAAGTGGATATTGGCCGGTTCAAGGGTCTTGGCGAGATGCTGCCAAAGCAGCTCAAGGAAACCACCATGGATCCGGCAAAACGCACCCTGTTGCGCGTCAACATCCGCTCCGATGAGCTCGACACTCGAAGATCTGTCGACCAGCTCATGGGAGCGAAAGCCGAAGGACGATTCCAGTTCATCCAGGAAAACGCTGAATTCGTTGACGAATTGGACGTCTAGGACAACCAGCCTCACCGTCATGCCACCGTCATCAGACTCACCCTAAAGGAGTGATGTTCGAGGATGGGGAGCAAGCATGGTTACCAAAACGGCTCCGGGTAACATCGCTAACATTGCGCCGAGCCGCCATCGAGCGCTGTTCATTTCAGACCTGCATCTTGGCATGCGAGGTTGCCAATCGGAGATGATCCTAGATTTCCTGAAGTACAATGATGCCGAAACGATCTATCTGGTCGGCGATATCTTTGACGGTTGGGCAATGCGTCGACGGATTTTTTGGCCACAGGCGCACAATGATGTGGTGCAGAAACTCCTTCGCAAAGCGCGCCACGGTGCCAAAGTCATTTATGTGCCAGGCAATCACGACGAGGTTATGCGGAGCTATCTCGGAACACATTTTGGCGGTGTCGAGGTGGTGGATCGGATCGTTCATTCCACTGCGGATGGCAGAAAATTTCTGGTGATCCACGGCGATCAATTCGATCTCGTGGTCATGAACCACCGTGTGCTCACGGCCATCGGAGACAGAGCATACGAAATCGCTCTTTGGACGAACCGACACTATAATCGTGTACGTCGAGCACTTGGTTTCCCTTACTGGTCGTTCTCGAAGTGGGCCAAGCATCAGGTGAAAAGAGCCGTGACCTTCATTGGTGACTTTGAAGAAGTATTGGCTGGCGAAGCCCGGAAAGCTGAGGTCGACGGAGTGATTTGCGGTCACATTCATCACGCGGTCATGCGTGCCATAGATGGCGTCGAGTATCTAAACACAGGAGACTGGGTTGAGAGCTGCACGGCGATTGTGGAAGATGAGCATGGCGCACTACACCTCCTCAACTGGGCTGAAGAGATGGCCAATCGTCAAAAGTCGCAAGTGCTGCCTTGGCCTTTAAGACAGGTTACAACGGGTTCCTCCAAAACCGTCACTTTGCGGCCCTAGGGCCATGGCCCTAGATCAAACTCTTTTCGGTTGCGCGCCTCATCTGTGCGAGTGCCAGATGCACGGCCAGGCCGCAAATGTAGGCGAAACTCAAGAAGCCAACCACTCCGGTCAGGCCGGTGGCGCTTGCAGCCATGAGCAGCAATGGAGTGCCGATCAGGTTTCCGATATTGCCTGTTTGCGCCAGAGCGCCGGTGGCCAGCGCCCGGTCGTGGTCCGTCTGGTTGATCTGCGGAATGGCCGCAAAGCTGGCGCCCTGAACCAGGCCCAATACGCAGAAGAGGGCCACGGGTGGCCATGGCGACCCGGGAAAAATCAGGAACGTGGCCGCGACAACCAGCGCGCCCACAAACCCAATCACAATGACACCGACGGCGCTCGTGTAGCGTAGAAGAGCCACTCCCATGGTCAGTGAAAACACGATGCTGGCGATCGGCGCCGCCGCGAGGAACAAGTTGGCCCCTTCCGGCGACAGGAATTGCGGCAACGCTGTGAGGCCGGCCACGAAGGTCAGCGTGTAGAACAGCCACCCCCAGGCCGGGGCCGAGATGAAAGCCGATCGATAGATCGACACATGACGGCGCAGAACGTCTGGCAGCGTCAGTTTTTCGGGTGCCGACATGTCCAGCCGGGGCAGCACGATCATCAACAGCACCGCACAAGCGACCATCCATGATCCATGGCTGGCAAAAAGCAGCGGCAAGCCGCCGGACGCGACGATGGAAGGACCAATCAAGGCGGCAAGAGCAAAGGCCACCCCGAAAAACGAGCCCCACAACGTCATCGCGGCCGGACGCCAGCGATCGGTGCTGATGGCAGCGATCAGGGTGGGAGCAGCAACAACGATGCCCAGGTGTGGTGCTCCCTCGACCACGCGGCTGGCCAACAGCAACCACAAGGGCATTGGCAACGCCTGCAAAAACGAGATGGCGGCACCCAAGCCGAGGGAGATGAGCAATATCTGGCGATGACCAAATCGCGCGACCAACAGGCCAGCAACGACCCCAAACACAACACCCATAGCGCTGATCAGCGAAACCAGAAGGCCCAGCAAAGCTTCAGAGCCTTCATAGGCGGCGCGCAGATCGAGGAAGAACACCGACATTTTGGCGAATTGCATGGCCGCGCCCAAGCCGGCCAGCCATAAAAGCAGGACGGCCAGCCCACTACCGCCGCGGGAATCGGTGTTTGTTATGTTCGCCATACCTCTGCGTAGGCCGCACCACAGAAGCCGTACAGAGCTTGCACGCTATACTGACGCACAAAAAAAGCCCCGGTGCGCGGCGGCACCGGGGCTCCGCTAGCAAAGCTTGGCGCTCAGCGCCGCAGCCTTAGCTGGATGGCAGCATCACTTTGTCGATGACGTGGATGACGCCATTGTCTGCTTCCACGTCGGCTGTGACGACGGTTGCCTCTTCAACCATCACAGCGTCGCCGGTTGCGTTGATCTGCAGCTCAGTGCCTTCAACAGAAGCGGCAGCCATTTCCTTGCCGGCCAGGTCCGTGGACATCACTTTGCCCGGCACGACATGGTAGGTCAGGATGGCGGCCAGCTGGTCCTTGTTCTCAGGCTTCAGCAGGTCTTCCACGGTGCCAGCTGGCAGTGCATCAAAAGCTTCGTCCGTTGGTGCAAACACGGTGAACGGGCCTTCGCCTTTCAGCGTGTCCACCAGACCGGCTGCCTCAGCAGCAGCGAGAAGCGTGCTGAACGAACCGGCCTCAGCAGCTGTGTCAACAATGTCTGCAGCCCAGGCTGGGGCAGCCAGAGTGAGAGCAACAGCGGAAGCAGCGAGAGTTTTGATCAGTTTCATGAAAAAGTCTCCAGAGACATTTTGGGGGTTACCGACCCTACGATCCTAAGATTCCGGGGTCGGCAAGAGTCGCATACAAAGCGCAACGCGATCTCTGGTAAGGAAACGTTCATACTTTCGATTTGGATGCATAGGTTCGTTCAAATGCTCATCACGAAATGTTTGACGGGTGTTATCAAACCTCCACTTGCGATGACCGAAGACCGACTGCGACAGCGGTGGAGCCCATGATCATTGACTTTTGCATGGTTGTTGGTAGGCCCTCACCTGCGCCTGATCGTGTTTTTGGTGGCGCAATGAACGCTTTTGGAGCAATGCGGCACCAAAGGCACCGCGCGGCTCGGAACTGGGTCGCATTGGCCGCGCCCGCTGAGGCGCTCCCCGTGACCGAAAGAGCAAACCATACATGGGTTTTGAAAACCTTGGGCTGAGCCCGAAAGTCCTCGATGCCGTAGCAGCATCCGGATACACCGAACCGACGCAAATACAGGCAGAAGCCATTCCCCACGTGCTGGAGCGCCGAGACGTTCTGGGCATCGCCCAAACCGGGACAGGCAAAACGGCAAGCTTCACATTGCCAATGCTGACCATGCTTGAGAAAGGCCGAGCGCGGGCCCGCATGCCACGCACGCTCATTCTGGAACCCACGCGCGAGCTCGCGGCGCAGGTCGCGGAAAACTTCGAGAAGTACGGTGCCAAACACAAGCTCACGATGGCTTTGCTCATCGGTGGTGTTTCTTTTGAAGAACAGGATCGCAAGCTGACGCGCGGTGTAGATGTGCTTATCGCAACGCCCGGCCGTTTGCTGGATCATTTTGAGCGCGGCAAACTGCTGATGACCGGCGTGGACATCTTCGTCATCGACGAAGCCGACCGGATGCTGGATATGGGCTTCATCCCAGATATCGAGCGCATTTCGAAGCTGGTGCCGTTCACACGGCAAACCCTGTTCTTCTCGGCAACCATGCCACCGGAGATCAACCGGCTGGCCGATCAGTTCCTGCAGAATCCGGTTCGCGTGGAAGTGGCTCGCGCTTCTTCGACTGCAGCCACCATCACGCAGCGGATCGTCGCGACAGGTGGCAAGGATTTCGACAAGCGCGCCAAGCTCCGCGGTCTGATCGACGGATCGGAGGAGTTGAAGAACGGCATCATCTTCTGCAACCGCAAACGTGATGTGCACACGGTGTACCGGTCGTTGTCAAAGCACGGTTATTCCGTTGGATCTCTCCATGGCGACATGGATCAGCGAGCCCGGATGGCCACGCTTGATGGCTTCAAGAACAATGAGATCACACTGCTGGTCGCCTCCGACGTGGCGGCCCGTGGCCTCGACATTCCTGATGTCAGCCACGTCTTCAACTACGACATTCCAACCAGCCCGGAAGACTATGTGCATCGCATCGGCCGCACGGGTCGTGCCGGGCGTGAAGGCAGCGCCTTCACATTGGTGGCCAAGTCTGACCAGAAATATCTCGATGCGCTTGAGAAGCTCATTGAGAAGCAGTTGGAATGGCTGGACGGCGATCTGAGTTCTCTGGGCGGTTCCGCTGAAGAGGAAGCCCCGAAACGCGGGCGCGGGCGCAAGAAAGCCGAAAGCACCGATGCCTCGGAAGACGACAAGCCGAGCCGCACACGCGGACGTGGCGGTCGTGGTCGCAAGCGCGATGAAGCCGCAGAGGATGCTCCGACACCAACACCTGCTGTTGAAGCGTCTGACGATGCAGAAGCCGAAAGCCCAAAAAGCAGAAGCCGCAACCGTGGCGGCCGTGGTCGCAACCGTCAGGACGATCTTGGCCCAAGCGTGGTTGGCTTTGGCGATCATCTGCCAGCCTTCGTAACGCGAGGCTTCGAGTTCAATGATGACGAGCCATCGCCTGCATCGGATCAGGCGGAAAGCGAAGATCTGGCCAAGGCCAGCTGAGGCACGCTAGAAAAGCGGCTTGTACTTTCTTTGTGAAGGGCTCTTCTTCTGGTCCTTCTCAAAGGCGATGTGCCATGTTCGAGCAACCCATTCGGCCAGTTCATCGCGATCATCGTGCAGTCGCTCTGGAATGGTCCGGTACGGGATCTTGATGGTCCCTTTCTTTTGACCTTCATATATGAAGGCGTGGCTCCCCTCCTCTTCAAAGCGGTGAGCCTCTTCATCAGGGCACTTAAGGTAGATCTCGCCTTCAGCGATCAAGCCAAACATCAGGCCCTGGCTGAAGAAACCCACGCCGCCAAACATGCGCCGCGGTGTCACTTCAGGCAGTGATGAAAAAAGCTCAAGAGCGTATTCGGTCAGTTCTTCATCGGCCATGCCTGATGCTAACCAGCTAAGACCGTGACGGCTAGAGGCTCCGATCCAAACCCATCTGCCAAAAATCGGCTTCCAGCCAAGTGGCCGCCTCAAAAAGTCGGCGCAGCTCGCGGTAGCGCGACTCGGTGAAGCTGTGGGCAGCTTCCCGATCAATGTCGGCAATGGTGGAGTGCATGAGGTCCTGATAGTCAGACCCGGCATATTCGTTGATCCACACTCCGTAAGGGTTGGACGCTTTGAGTCCCTGCGCCAAGCGCGCGCCGATTTCGCCATAACCGATCATGCAGGGCGCAAGAGCAACCTTCATATCAAGCAAGTCACCGGCCGCGCCTGCATCCAGCACAAAACGCGTGTAAGCGACGGTTGCCCGGGCCTCCGGCGCTTCCTGCAGGTCCCGTTCTGACAGTCCCCAGTCTGCACACAGCTTGACGTGGAGTTTCATCTCCACTTCCAGGATAGCTTTCAGGCCTTCCAGACTGGAGCGCATATCCTCAACAGAGCGGGACTTGTAGATGGCCAAGGCATAGGCACGAGAAAACTGGATCAGGAACAGATAGTCCTGCACGAGATAGTGCTGGAACGCCTCTCGCAGCAAGGAGCCATCGCCCATCTGGCGAACGAAGGAATGGTCAGTGTAGGCGGTCCAGGCCTCAGAACAGTCCGACTTTAGACGTTCGAAGAGGCCCATCAGGCAGTGGCTTGGGGCAGTTCGGCAGGCCGCAACTCTACGCTCTCACCACACCCACAGGCGCTGGTCTGGTTTGGGTTGTTGAACACAAAGCCCGTGCGCAGCTTTGTCACCTCAAAATCCATTTGCGTGCCCAACAGGTAGAGAACTGCGTCAGGTGCGACGAAAACCCGTGCGCCATCTGCCTCCACCACATCGTCGGCTGGGTCGGCCTCGGTAACAAGGTCGATCTCGTACTCCATGCCGGCGCAGCCGCCCCTTTTGATACCCACACGAATACCCTGCGCGCCATCGCGCGACGACATGATCTCGCGAACACGGTCCGCAGCAGGGTCGGTGAGTGTGATGACGTCAAACATGGCGACCTCCTACCACTAATGTGAGGTCGATCTCTTAAGAAATCAACGCGCCCGGATTAGAAGTATTCGTTAGAACCAGCCGAGCGCAATCTGCGCCTCTTCGCTCATGCGATCCGGTGTCCATGGTGGATCAAACACCATGTTCACTTCGGCGCTTCGAACGCCGGCCACGGCTTCCACGGCGTCCTGTACCCAGCCAGGCATCTCGCCCGCCACTGGGCAGCCAGGCGCCGTAAGGGTCATATCGATCTTCACATCGCGGTCATCTGTGATGTCGACCTTGTAGATCAGACCGATCTCATAAACGTCGGACGGAATTTCCGGGTCGTACACCGTTTTGAGCGCGGCGATGATGTCGTCGGTCAGGCGGTGAAGCTCAGCCTCGGGTATGGCAGACACCTGATCGGCAGCACCGTCGGCTGTTTCAGCCTTCTCATCAATGGGTTTGTCTTCCGACATGGCCAATCCAGAATCGATTATCCAAAAAACTCCTGCGCCTTGCGCAACGCTGCAACCAGCTTATCCACCTCGGCGCGGGTGTTGTACATGCCAAATGATGCGCGGCAGGTCGACGTTACGCCATATCGAGCCATGAGAGGCTGGCAGCAATGTGTTCCTGCACGCACCGCCACACCTTCGCGATCAATCACCATGGACACATCGTGGGCGTGAATGCCCTCGAGCTCGAAAGAGAAGATGGCCCCCTTGCCCGGAGCCTCGCCAAAGACGCGCAGTGAGTTGATCTGGCCAAGCTGCTCGCTGGCGTAGTCGGCCAGATCAGCCTCATGGGCTTCAATGGCTTCCCGGCCAATGGAATCGACATAGTCCATAGCAGCGCCCAGGCCTATAGCCTCGATGATCGGAGGGGTACCGGCCTCAAACCGATGGGGCGGATCATTGTAGACCACGCCTTCGGTTGTCACTTCACGGATCATCTCGCCACCACCAAGGAAAGGCTGCGTCTCGGCCAGAATGTCCTTGGTGCCGTAAAGAATGCCGATGCCGGTGGGTCCGTAGAGCTTGTGACCGGTCACCACATAGAAGTCGCACCCAAGCGCCTGCACATCCACCTTTGTGTGAACAGCGCCCTGGCAGCCATCCACCATGACCGGAACACCCTTGGCGTGGGCAAGGTCGGAAATCTCTCTGACAGGGTTGATAGTGCCCAGCACGTTGGACATGTGGGTGACGGCGACCATCTTCGTGCGATCAGTGATGGCATCGGCCAGCGCATCCAAATCAAGGACGCCCTCTTCCGACACATCCACCCACTTCAGCACTGCACCATGGCGCTCACGCAGGAAATGCCATGGCACGATGTTGGAGTGGTGCTCCATGATCGACAGCACAATTTCATCACCAGGCTGAATGCGCGAAGCCAGGTAGCCATAGGCCACCAAATTCATCGCGGCCGTTCCGCCGGAGGTGAAGACAATCTGGTCAGTGCTCTCGGCATTCAGGAAGCGGCGCGCCGTTTCTCGGCTGTCTTCATAGGCTTGAGTGGCCTTGTTCGACATGAAATGCAGGCCGCGGTGCACATTGGCATAGCCCGCTTCCATCACCTCATTCATGCGATCCATGACCTGACGCGGCTTTTGAGCCGACGCACCATTGTCCAGAAAGACCAGCGGCTTGCCGTACACCTCTTCACCGAGGATCGGGAAGTCAGCCCGAATGGCCTCTACGTCGAAGCCAAGATCAGAGCCTTGGGCGCGATCAAGCATTGCGGTCGAGCCACCCATCGATGATCTCCACCAGCGCTTCCGACAATGGTTCATTGTCGAGATCGTCAACGATCTCATCAACAAAACCCTTCACTAGCAGCGCCTTGGCTTCGCGCTCGGGGATGCCGCGGCTTGTCAGGTAGAACATTTGACTTGGCTCAAGATCGGTGAACGTCGCGCCGTGGCCGCACGCCACATCGTCGGCGAAAATCTCCAGTTCCGGCTTGGTGGAGAAGTCACCTTCATCAGTGAGCAGAAGCGTGTTGCAGGCCATTTTCGCGTCGGTCTTCTGCGCGATGCGATCCACTGCAATACGGCCCTGAAACACGCCGTGACCCTTACCGGCCACGATGTTGCGGATGATTTCTTCGGACGTCGTGTTCGGCACGAGATGTTTGAGGTCCATGGTGACGTCCACATGCTGACCATCGCCGATAAGATTGACGCCACGCAGTTGGAAGTCCGCCTCTTCGCCTTCGACCTGAACCCGGACTTCCTGGCGCACGAGGCTGCCGCCCGCATTCAGCACGAACACAGTGAGTTTTGCGCCTTCAGCAATGGTCGCGTTGATCTGACCAAGGTGAGTAGAGGCTACAGACGTTTGCTGCACCACCACATAGGTCACGTCTGCGTTCGGGCCGACCTGAAGGTTGGTCACCGCCGTGCCCATGCCACCAGCGCCGGCCTGGCGCTCGATAAAGGTCACCTCCGCGCCCTCTTCCACCAAGATGGTGTGGCGGCGGTGTTTTTGGCCACCATTGATCTGCGTTGCAAACTCAAGGGGCACCTCGAAGCTGGCATTGGCGTCGATTGAGCAGTTCAGACCGTCATCAGAAAAAGCAGCGTTGATCTGGCCGATCGTGTCGTCAAAGCCAGCAAAACCCAGATCTACCCTGTCAGCACTGAACTTGGACGCATTGAAGCCAACTGCGCTCACCTCTTTGCCGGCCCGCACGAGAGGCTCCAGCGGTGGCGCATCGTTCGATGCTTCAGGAAAGTCGAGTTCAAGCATCTGCGCGCGCAGATCCGTGTAGTGCCAGCTTTCCACGCGCCGCGTCGGCAGGCCGTGGATTTTCAAAGCGCCGATTGCGGCCTCCCGCGAATAGCCACTGTTGTTGGCTGTGAGATCCGCCTTCCGCGCTTCCCAGCGCTCGAAGAGAGCCTGCTCGGCTTTGGTGTATTGCTTCAACGTCTGCACGTTGGGAGCCTCTTGGGGTGCCGCAGCCATGTTAAGCCGCCTTGCCAATGATATCGGCGTAGCCGTTTTCTTCGAGCTCCAGCGCCAGCGCCTTGTCACCGCTCTGGATGATCTGACCTTTGTAAAGCACGTGCACGCTGTCGGGCACGATGTGCTCCAGAAGACGCTGATAATGGGTGATGACGAGGAAGCCACGGTTCTCGGCGCGCAGGCGGTTCACACCGTCAGAAACGATCTTCAGCGCATCGATATCGAGGCCGGAATCCGTTTCATCGAGCACGCACATTTGCGGCGCAAGAAGCGCCATCTGCAGAATCTCGGCGCGCTTCTTTTCGCCGCCGGAGAAGCCGACATTCACCGGGCGCTTAAGCATGTCCATATTGATGTCGAGGTCGCCGGCCGCCGCTTTCACCGCCTTGATGAAATCCGGGGTGGCCAGTTCTTCTTCGCCACGCGCGCGGCGCTGGGCGTTCATAGCCGTTTTGAGGAATGTGAGTGTTGGGACACCTGGGATTTCGACCGGGTATTGGAATGCGAGGAACAGGCCTGTAGCCGCCCGCTCGGCTGGCTCCATCTCCAGAACGCTTTCGCCGTTGAACACTATGTCGCCGCCGGTGACTTCATAGTCCTCGCGCCCGGCCAGCACGTATGACAACGTGGACTTGCCAGACCCATTCGGGCCCATCACAGCAGCCACTTCGCCAGGCTGAATGGTCAGAGAAAGACCGTTGAGAATTTTCGTATCCGTATCCGCGATCTTCGCGTGGAGGTCTTTGATTTCGAGCATATTGCTCTCCGTTTCTTTAGAGCGGCCCTCGACCGCGCAGATCAATATCCCATCATTCCGCGAAACAGCGGCAAGATGGCCGCGGCAATGACGCCAACTGCAATGCCAATGCTTGCCCGCGTCATCCATCCGGTGGCTGTTGGTGCCGCCACCGCAAGGCCTCCACAAATAATCGCGTAGAAGACGATGGCGGTGAAATCAAAGCTCACCCCACACTCCCCTCAAGCGAAATCGAGATCAGCTTCTGGGCCTCAACCGCGAACTCCATTGGCAGTTCCTGGATCACTTCACGGACGAAGCCGTTGACGATGAGGGCTGTGGCCTCTTCCTCGTCGATGCCGCGCTGCATGCAGTAGAAGAGCTGGTCTTCGGAGATCTTTGAGGTTGTCGCCTCATGCTCAAACATGGCGGTGGCGTTCTTGGCCTCGATGTATGGCACGGTGTGCGCGCCGCAATCATTGCCTATCAGCAGGCTGTCGCACTGGGTGAAGTTGCGTGCGTTCTCAGCGCGGCGCGCAGCTGACACCTTGCCGCGATAGGTGTTCTGGCTCCGTCCGGCGCTGATGCCCACGCTGAAGCTGAACGATTCCGCGACGCGGGCTCAGCAAGACGCGCGTGAAGCGGAGGTGGAGCCCGTCTTCCGCACCTTCG
>JBCBXA010000041.1:0-23091 GCA_039816825.1 Pseudomonadota bacterium
ATCGTTCTTGGCAAAGGAGCCGAACATTTCGATGGCGTTGACGACTTTTGGATCGTCGAACTTCAGCTCATTGGCAACCCATGCGTCGTAGTCTGCAGGGGACTGCGTGCGGAGCATAATGTCTTCCACCCAGTCGGTTGCGGGCCAGCCAGTGGCTGCACCGGAGCCCAGACCAATGCACCATGGCGTGCCGCCATCCGCAACGATCTGATCGGACAGAGCGATGAGCTCTTCCATGGTTTCTGGAATCTCGTAGCCGCCATCTTCGAACGCATCTGGGGAGTACCAGACGAGAGACTTCACGTTGACGTTGTAGAAGAGGCCGTAGAACTCGTCGTTGCCATCGGCGTCTGCATAGGTGCCCAGGTCAACCCAGGACTGGCCAGCAGCGTAATCGTCCAGGACCTTCTGCTTGGCTGCATCGCCAAGGGGTACGAGACCACCCTTGGCAGCAACGTTGGCCGCAAGTCCAGGCTGCGGGAAGACTGCGAGGTTTGGCGGGGAGCCAGCTTCAACGTCAATGTTGATCTGCTGCTCGAAGCTGTCGGAGCCGGTGTACTCAACGTCGGCGCCGGTGGCATCTTCGAAGATTTTCACGACGCGCTCGAAATTGTCTTTCTCGTTGCCTGTCCATGGGCCGAAGATCGTGATCGTCTCACCGGACAGATCCATCGACTGAACATCAGCAAGAGAATCCCAGTTGAATGGGCCTTCGCCGATTGTGATGTTTGTGAGTCCAGCGTCAAAAGCGCCGGTGACGGACAGTGCCAGAGCAGCGGCGCTGCTCAGAAGAACGTTTTTCAATATGGCCTCCCATAGCCGTTCAGGTGCGAATTGCTTCGCGGTGGAAACTCGCAGCATTAGCCGTCGGCCACGCTCTTGATGTGAGCCCGCGTCGGCGGCGCATGAAACTCTGCCGCAGCGATTGCTGTGATAGAGCCTGCTCGCAATGGGTACGGGAAAATTGGCAGCCGCGAGCAACCACCGTCAGCACCCCTCCCAAAGCGCTTTGAGAAAGCTAGTCTAGCTCCAGTCCCTTTGTAAACCGCCATGCGAGGTTTTCTCACCGCGATTGGTTTACGGCCAAGGATCAGCCGAGATCTCGGCGTCGCAAAACGATGTGCCGTGTCGCAATCAATCTTGGCCCATGCCGAGGTGGGGGATAGATTTTCGGCATTCGCCCAGTTTGGGCAGGCGGCCCGCCACGCTGGCGGCATTTGCGATCGGAACGAGTGATGAAGACTACGGCGCGTGTGGTGGTGATTGGTGGTGGTGCTGTTGGGGTGTCGGCCCTTTACCACTTGGCTAAGAAGGGCTGGGGCGACGAATGCGTGCTGATCGAACGCAAAGAACTGACATCCGGATCGACCTGGCATGCTGCAGGTCTCCTGCCACTGTTCAACATGAGCTATTCGGTGGGCAAGATTCACCAATACTCGGTGGATCAGTATGGCGAACTGGAAGCCGAGACAGGGCAGAATGTCGGCCTCAAACGGGTCTCGAACATCCGCCTGGCGCGAACCCAGGACCGGATGGACGAGTATAATTACTATGCTGGCGTGGCGCAGACCATTGGCGTTGAGTGCAACTTCCTGACCCCCGATGAGGTGAAAGCCATCTGGCCGCTCTGCGAAACGGACGATCTGATCGGGGCCATCCAGCATCCGTGGGATGGCTATGTTCAACCTGCGGATCTGACGCAAGCCTATGCTATTGGTGCGCGGTCCATGGGTGCCACCATCTATCGGAACACTTCAGTGAGAGCTTTTGAGCGCACTGCCAGCGGCGAATGGCTGGTCAAGACCGATAAGGGCGATATCATCTGCGAACACATCGTCTCTGCAACGGGCAATTTTGTGCGCCAGACTGGCAAGATGCTGGGCATCGAAATGCCGGTCATTCCGGTGGAACACCAGTATATCGTCACCGAGCCGCACCCCGCCATTCAGGAGCGCCAGGCCAAGGGCGAACCGGAAATGGGAGTTCTCCGTGAAAGCGACTCCAGCTGGTACATGCGCGAAGAGAACGGCGGCCTTCTCCTCGGTCCTTACGAAGTCGGCGCGCCGTGCTGCTACGTCGACAGCCCCTCTGACGACAGTGAGTACGAGCTGTTCCAAGAAGACCTTGAGCGGCTGATGCCCTATATCGAAACGGCCATCGCCCGCGTGCCGGCCTTCGGCGAGGTTGGCATCAAGAAGGTCTATAATGGCGCCATTTGTTACACGCCTGATGGCTCACCAATTGTTGGGCCTGCGTGGGACATTCCGAATGTCTGGCTCAGCGAAGGCCATTCCTTTGGCATCACCGCAGCCGGTGGCGCTGGCTGGCAGCTTGCGGAATGGATCGTTGAGGGTGAGCCCAGCATCGATATGATGGGCGTAGACCCGCGGCGCTTCGGCAAGAACCTGCCGGAGGGCTACCTGCGGGCCAAGACTGAAGAGGCCTATGCCAACGTCTTCACGCCGCATTTCCCTGATGAGGAGCGCATTGCCGCACGGCCGCTGAAGACTTCCCCGATCTATGACCGACTGAAATCCCATGGTGCCGTGTTTGGTGTGGCCAATCAGTGGGAGCGTGCCAACTGGTTTGCGCCGGATGGCTACGAAGTCCCCGCCGATGTCCTGAACAAGCAGGAAACGCTCACCAACGAGAACCATGCGCCTGAGACGGCAGATGGCCGTATTGTCGAGAAGTGGTCGTTCCGCCGTTCCAACTATTTCGATTTTGTTGGACAGGAAGTGAAGAATGTCACGGAGAACGCCGGTCTTCTGGATATGACCGCTTTTGCCAAAATGGAGGTCACCGGGCCGGGTGCCCGCGACTGGTTGAACTCGATTTTTGCAAACTCCGTGCCCAAGACGCGCGGCCGCATTGCGCTGTGTCATCTGTTGACCCCGCTCGGCGGTGTGCGCTCAGAGTTCACGGTCTACGAATGGGCGCCGGATCGGTTCTACCTCGTTTCGGCGGGCGCATTTGAACTCCACGATCACGATACGTTGCGCCGCCATCTGCCGAACGACGGTTCGGTGGAATTGACGCCTATCACCGGCAAATATGGTGTTCTCGTTCTCGCCGGGCCGAGAAGCCGCGATATTCTGTCCAAGTGCACGCATGCTGACCTGTCGAACGATGCGTTCAAATGGCTCTCAGCCAAAGAAATCGATGTTGGCCTGTGCCGCGCCCATGCGCTGCGGGTGAACTTCGTTGGCGAATTGGGTTGGGAACTGCATCATCCAATGGAGATGCAGACGCAGATCTTCGACACACTTATGGAAGCCGGAGCAGAGCATGGCCTGAAGCCGTTCGGCATCCGCGCCATGGACGCGATGCGGCTGGAGAAATCCTACCGCCTGATCCCTCGGGAAATGAGTATCGAGTATTCGGCCTATGAGTCCGCCCTCGACCGCTTCATCAAGATGGATAAGGGTTTTGTGGGCCGCGACGGCTTGGCCGAGTGGGAAGAGCGAGGCCGCGACTGGTCCTTCGTCACGCTTGAAGTGCATGGCGTCACCGACGCGGATGCCCGTGGGTCGGAAGTCATCGTGAAGGATGGCGAGATGATCGGGCGTGCCACGTCTGGCGGCTACGGGTTCCGCGTTGGCAAGTCGCTGGCGCTGGCCATGGTCAAGCCCGAGTTCGCGGCGGAAGGCACCGAGATGGACCTCGTCATCCTAGGTGAGAAGCACAAGGCCACGGTGATCGGCGAAAGCCCGTTCGATCCATCGAATGAGAGGCTCCGCGCCTAGTGAGCCGTGCCGGACAAGGCAGTTGCCGCCACTGCACCACGATACGTGTCGTGGCACTGGCGGTCTGTCTGGCCTTGGGCGGCATGGTTCTTCTGATCGGCTAGCAGCCTGTCAGATCGCGGGCTCCAGAACGTCTCGGCTGTTGCGCTCAACTTGTGGGCTCTTGCCGTATAGCTCTCGATAGCACTTCGAAAAGTGTGAAGCCGAGACGAAACCGCAAGCGATGGCGATATCGACCACCGGCAAGCTCGATTGCAAAAGCAGATGGCGGGCGCGCTCGAGCCTGAGTTCGAGATAGTACCGCGCCGGCGACCGTCCCATCTCGCGGCGGAACAGGCGTTCCACCTGTCGGCGCGACAGGCCGATCTGGTTTGCGATTTCCAGAAGCGAGAAGGGTTCGGCCAGATGGCTTTCCATGATCTCGATAACCTGAAGGATACGCGGGTTCTGGACACCCAAGCGCGCGCGCAGTGGCAGGCGCTGCCGGTCGCGACTGTTGCGTACGCGGTCTGTCAGGGCTTGCTCGCAGACCGCATTCACAAATTTCTCGCTCTGGTCCTCGCCAATGATGTTCATCATCATGTCTAGGGGAGCGGTACCGCCAGCGCATGTGTACACGTTGCGATCAATTTCAAAGAGGTCGGCATAGACCTCAGCTTTCGGGAAGCGCTCTGAAAAACCGGCCAGATTTTCCCAATGAATGGCGCACCGTTTGCCGTCCAAGAGGCCTGCGGCGGCCAGGATGTAGCTGGCGGTGCAAAGGCCGCCGACTTTCACGCCCGAGCGTGAAGCGTCCCGCAAGAACGCCAGCAGAGATCGGTCAGTCGCGTAGTGCGAAACATTGACCCCAGAGCAAACGAAAACGAATTCCGGTCGATCAAAGCTCTTGGAGAGCTTTCGGAGATCCTCGAGGCTGCCGTCGGCATCGACGGAGATGCCGCCGGAGGAGGCAACGGGTCCACCGTGGTGGGAGTAGACCTTATAGTCGTAGATGCGTTTGCCGAGCAGGCGGTTGGCGATTCGCAGCGGATCAAGGCCCGTGGCAAACGAGATGAGCGAGAAGTCCTCGATCAGCAGAAACGCCACGCGACGCGGGCTGTCTATCTGAACCTGCTCGCGCAGTTCCCGAACGGTTTTGCTGAAGTCTGCACCCGGACGCGGATAGGCGGCATAACCTTCCGAACTGGTGCGGGCTCTCGGCTGTTCAATGAGGTCAAATTGGTCCACGACAGGCCCTCCCAAGCGGCGCAACCAATGTCGCAATCACGACAATTGTGGCACTTAGGCACGAAAAACGTTTGAGAGAAAGCGAAAATTTCGGAGCGGCATTCGTGTCTGCCGCACCGGTTAATGAGACCACCAGTTCATAGGCTAATCAATCAGCTCTGATTGAAGAATATGCGCGGCGCCAGCGTTGCTACATAGGCTGGCCCGCTCTGAGCGTTCGGACTTGTGTAGCAATGTGAGCGCCACCCAATATCCTTTTGCACTGAGTTTGGAAGCGACCTCACAATCCGGGCCGTCCGGCGGCATGCTTGGCCGTGTTCGAACGCCAGCGTCCACTTGTAAAACCAACCTGCAAACTGGCTCAGAATGCCCGTCGGTTGAGGTGTGCGCGGCTGGGGTTGCGGCGCCAAGCTGGCTTTGAATGCGGGGTGATGGATGATCGGTGCGGTCATGGTTTCTTCCTTCGGTCTGAGTGCGCTCCATGGTCTGCGGCAGTGGTGCCGTGGGTTGACGATGCGGGAGAAATGGCATTCAATCAAACGCGAAGATATGATCGTTCTATCAGAAAAACTGAAAGATGGAGCATGATGTGCCTAAGTTAACCAAAGACGCTCTTCCTGCCGCTCCAGCGCCACGAGCGCCGAATCCGGCGTCGGAGGTTTTGGAGCTCGATGTTCTGCGGAGCTTCATCGCGATTGTGGAAACGGGCAACTTCTCTCGCGCAGCTGAGATCGTGCATCGAACGCCGTCCGCCATTTCCATGCAGATGAAGAAGCTTGAGGATCAGCTTGGTGCGAGATTGCTGGCCCGGGACTCCCGCTCCGTGGCGCTGACCCATGCTGGCGAGAAACTGCTGCCCTACGCGCGTCGTATGCTGGAGTTGAACCGGGAAGCCCTGTCCCGCTTCATGGAAGACAATCTGGCTGGCCAGGTGAGGGTGGGTGCACCGGACAATCTGGGTGATGATGTCCTGCCGGACGTGCTCCGGCGCCTGCGGGAAAGCCATCCCGGCGTGAAGGTAGACGTCTCGATCGATTTTTCCCTCAATCTGCTGCGTGACATCCAGCTTCAAAAGTATGATCTGATTCTCTTCACCTGCGATCCTGATATGTCGCGGATGCCAATTACCGGCGAGACGATCTTTACCGAGCCGCTGGTCTGGGCAGGACTGCAGGGTGGCACTGCAGTGACCCGCAAGCCGCTGCCCGTCGCCATGCTGGAAGAAACCTGTGCTTATTCCCGCATGGCCCGCAACGCGCTTGTCGAAGCGGGTATCGAGTACACCGTCGCCTATCAGACCCAATATGTTGGAGCGCAGAAAGCGGCCATTCGGGCTGACATGACTGTTTCAGCCGTCGGGTTAAGCCAGGTGGGGTCGGACATGACCATACTGACCCAAGAGGACGGCATGCCCGAGATTGGAGAATGCTCCATGGGCATGGTTGTGGCTGAAAACGCCAACGCCACCGTGCAGGCGGTGGCTGACTATTTCAGAACCGCTTTCGGCCAGTTGGAACGCTCCGGAAATGTGAGCTTGGCCCGCGTTGCCTAGTCGTTCGGTCGTCTAGCCAGCCACCCTATGCGCTTCTACGGCGGCCGCCGCGCCGCTGGCGCGTGGCACCTTCTGCTGCGGGAGCCGATGTCGGCAAAGGGAGCTGCACAACCTCGCCAAGACGGGGGAATGGTTCGATCTTGTTCGGCAGAGCCATCGCATTCACGAAATGCTCCTGGAACTTCTCCTCCGTAGCCGTCTCGATCTTTTCGATGTTGCGGACGGTGCGCTCGATGGCTCTGCGGTGCTCCCGGTTGAGCAGCGCCATGCGCGCGCCGGTGCCGGCGGCGTTGCCAACCGCGCGCACCTTGTCCACGGCACAGTCCGGCACCAGGCCCAGGACGAGCGCATATTTGGGCTCAATGAAGGAGCCGAACGCACCGGCCAAGCGCACCTGGTCGATGGTTCCTGTCTCCAGCCTGTCCATCAGAAGGCGCACGCCCGCATAAAGAGCCGCCTTGGCCAACTGGATCGCGCGCACATCGTTCTGGGTGACGGTGATGGCAGGTTGACCGTCTGCCGCCTCCCGCAGGACATAGGAGAATGTGCGGCCGTTGGGCACAATGCGTGGGCTCTTGGCCGCCAGTGTGCCGTCAATCACGCCGTCAGTGGTTATAATGCTCGAGAGAAACATCTCCGCGATGACTTCGATAATGCCTGATCCGCAGAGGCCGGTGACTCCATAGTCTTTTGCGGCTTCCGAGAAACCATCTTCATCGGACCATTGCTCGACGCCAATGATTCGAAATCTTGGCTCAAGCGTGTCGGCGTCGATTCGCACGCGTTCGATTGCGCCGGGCGCGGCGCGCTGACCGGCCGAGATTTCCGCTCCTTCGAATGCCGGGCCTGTGGGGGACGAACAGGCGAGAAGCCTGTCTTTGTTGCCCAACACGATTTCCGCATTGGTGCCGACGTCGACCAGAAGCGTGATCTCGTCTTCGCGTTCGGGCGCCTCTGCCAGCGTTGCGGCGGCGGCATCTGCGCCCACATGGCCTGCGATGCACGGCAGCACATAGGCGCGAGCGCCGGTGTGGATGGGCAAGCCCAGCCCATTGGCGCGGACTGTGACCGCACCTGAAACCGCCAGCGCAAAAGGGGCTCCGCCCAGCTCGATGGGGTCGATGCCCAGGAACAAATGGTGCATCACCGGGTTGCCGACAAACACGGCGTCGATGATGTCTGTTGGGTCGATATCGGCTTCCGAGCTGACTTCCTGAATCATCTCGCCCAGCGATGCCCGGACGGCCTCCGTCATTTTGGCAGGGCCATCTGGGTTCATCATGCCGTAGCTGACGCGGCTCATCAGGTCTTCGCCGAAGCGGATCTGGGGGTTCGGCGTGCCAGCACTGGCGATGATGTTGCCTGACAGCAGTGACACCAGATGCATGGCAATTGTGGTTGAACCAATGTCGACGGCGATTCCATAAGCTTCGTTCTTCAGCCCCGGCCACAGGCCGATCACTTTCGGTCGGTCGCTGTCTCGGTCACGGTGGATGGCGGCGGTAACCGCCCAGTTGCCTTTGCGAAGAATGGGCTGAGCTGCAGCGTACAGCCGGAAATCGACCTCGGGGTCAGTGATGCCCCATTCTTCCTCTAGTGCCGCCAGCAGGCGGTCCACATCGCCCAGCGGCTTGTCCATGTCGGGTTCTTCCACCTCGACATAGCAAAGGCTCACAGCCGGGTTGCGCTCGATGACACGCGTGTCGCCAGCCTTGCGAATCACCTGTGCCGCTACTGCGGAGCCAGCCGGAATGTCGATCACCACATCGCCCTGGATGGTGGCTGAGCATGAGAGGCGGCGTCCTTCCTTCAGATCGCGCTTTTCGGCATAGCGCTGTTCTTTCGCGCCGAAGGGCGACAGATGATCGGCGGCGCTGGTGATGCCGTGCTTGGCGAACTCACCGCTCTCCACATCCACCTGGCAGCGCCCGCAAATGCCACGTCCGCCGCAAACGGACTCGACATAGACGCCCAGCTCACGCGCCGCGTCCAGCACCGGCGTCCCAACTGGGAACCTCCCGCGCTTGCCGGAGGGTGTGAAAATGACGAGGGGGTCTGCCGACAAGTTGAGTTATCCTCTGCGCGCCGCCCGACCACCACGACGGCCGCCTGCGCGGCCAGCTGGCGCTGCTGCATCGTTTGCGGGTGCTGCTCCACCAGCGGCGGCTGGCATGTGGTCGCGATACTTCATGATCCAGTTGGTGCAGTCCTTGTCGGTGCCCATCAGCACGTTGGCGGCGTCCACTGCTTCCATCTCCTGTGGACGCATCGGGTTCATGATGGCGCTGGTCATGCCCGACGCGATGGCCATGGGCAGGAAAGCGCCAGCAATGCCGTGGCGATGTGGCAGGCCGAAGGAGATGTTGGACGCTCCACAGGTTGTGTTGACCTTCAGTTCCTCGCGGAGGCGGCGACACAGTGCGAACACCTGCAGGCCGGCAGTGCCCATGGCGCCGATGGGCATGACGAGGGGATCGACCACGATGTCATGGGGCTTGATCCCATAATCGGCGGCGCGTTCCACGATCTTCTTGGCGACCGCAAAACGGACATCGGGATCCTCGGAAATGCCGGTCTCATCGTTGGAGATGGCCACCACGGGCACGTCGTATTTCGCGACCAGCGGCAGAATGGCTTCGAGTTTTTCTTCTTCGCCAGTGACGGAGTTCACCAGAGGGCGGCCCTGGGCCACTTTCAGCCCGGCTTCGATTGCGCCGGTCACGGACGAATCAATGCACAGAGGCGTGTCGGTAACGGACTGGACCACTTCCAGCGTCTTCACCATCAGGCTCGGTTCGGTGGCGTTCGGATCCACCGCTGTCACCCCGGCATTCACGTCGAGAATGGTGGCTCCGGCCCGAACCTGGGCCTCTGCGTCCGCACGCACGGTGTCGAAATTACCGTCGTTCATCTCTGCGGCCAGCTTCTTGCGGCCCGTCGGATTGATGCGCTCACCAATGACGGCAAATGGCTGGTCAAAGCCGATGATGACTTCCTTGGTCGGCGAGGCAACGATGGTGCGAGTCATGGGTGAGTCCTGAGCAAGATGATCCGAATGGAGCGCAACAATGGCCGAAGCGCAACGGCACCGGCACACCGCCCGCGACCCGTCATGGCGCATAAACGGCGCGGGGGCGGCTTTGCCTCGATTTTCAGTGCCCGTCAACATTACATAATAAAATCTTTATATAACACTTTACTTATTGTTTGAGTTCCGCCATGTTTGGGACACCAAACCCCAATCGCAAGGTGGCCTATGACCGAGCAGACCAAGATCACAGCTTCCGGCATTCAAGTCTTAGGGGTGGACGCGAGCGTTCGGTCGTTGCGCGCCGCTGGACAGGGGCCCCTCAAGAAAGGCTCGTTCAGCTATGAGTACTTTCCTGCCAAGACTGAGAAGGGCCTCAAAAGACTGGTGGAAACAGCTTCGAGCTTGAGCGTTCAGGGCCCCGGCTTTCAGTCTGTCACCTTTGGGACAAGCGATGACGATCAGTCGGCGGTCTTTCTGACTGCTCGAACCATTGAGGCGTTGGGAGCGACCGATGTTCCCACACTGAGCCATCTGGCGCTGGCCCATGAGACACGTCGAGACATCGTTGCATACATCGACGCTCTGGCCTGGAATGGCGCGCGGAGCTTCCTGGCTTTGCGCGGTGACGGAGATATCAAGTCACCGGATGAGTCGTTCGCCAGCGTTGTTGATCTGGTGGAGACGATCGATCAGCGGCATGGCGACCAATTGTCTGGTGGTATTGGCGTTGCCTGCTATCCCGAAACGCACCCTCTTGCCGCATCTCCGGAGGCAGACCTAGAGGCGCTTTTGGACAAGCAGCAGGCCGGAGCAACCTATGCGATCGGTCAGTTTTGTTTTGATGCCGAGACCTGGTTTGGATTTGTCAGCCGTGCGCGGGCATTTGGGATCACGATGGATCTCTATCCGGGTATCATGCCCATCCATGATCTGGAGCGGCTGAAGACCTTTGCGGAGCGTTGCGGTTCAAGTGTGCCGGAATTCGTGGTGGACGCGTTTGAGTGCGCCACTTGGCAAAATCCGTACGACGTGGCTGCAGGCCTGCTACGCGAGCAGGTGACTGCGCTTGCCGAAGGTGGCGTGGACCACATTCACATCTACACGCTGAACAAGGCTGAACTGGCTGGAATAGCCGCCGAGACGTTCAAGGAGGCTGTGGAACGTCGCGAAAACAGCGGCCGTCAGGTGGCTTAAGCGCCAGCGGCGCTTTCTGAAGCTTCAACCGCATTCGGCCAGCTTCCGCGTTCGCGCAGCCAGTCAGCCGATTTTGCAATTCCACCAAACGGGAAGACGTGCAACTGCTTGATCGGGCCATCAGGGTTCGCCAGAGCGTGAGCCTCGATGGGGCCTACGACGCCTTCCGGCGAATGTGTTGTGGCCAGAGCGGTGAGCTTGCCGACATTCTTGCGGAGAAATTGCAGTGAGTTGCCAACGCCGCACATTGCGGCGAACTTGATCAGGGTAGGCAGCTTTGCGGGCCCCGCCACACCAAGGTGGACAGGCAAATCGATGCCTTGGGAGGGTAGGGCTTCCGCCCATCTGATGAATGTTGCTGCGTCAAATCCGAACTGCGTCACGATCCGAAAGTCAGCGTCAGAACGATTGGCCAGCGCCTGTTTGGCCGACAAGGCTTCGCGCTCAACCTGATGGTTGAAGTCAGGCGAACCTTCCGGGTGACCAGCGATGCCGACATGCTTGATGCCATTGCGGTCAACGGCGCCGGTCTCGAGGGCTTCCATTGTGGATGAAACGGAGCCCACCTGCGCGTCCGGGCTGCCGCCAATGACCAGAATTTCCGATGCTCCGCCTTCCTGCGAGTAGCGGGCCAATTTGGTCTCAAAGTCCGCTGTGTCGACCAAGCGACGTGCCGCCACATGCGGAACTGCTGTGTAGCCCAGGTCTGTCACCCTGCGCACGCCAGCCGCCATTTGCTCGGTATCATGCGTGCCCACATCGGTGATGTAGACCCTTGCCTGCGGCGCAAACAGACCTGGCAGCGCTTCGCTCTCAATGGCCTGTTTGGGGGAAATTTCGATGGAAGCTGGCAGATGATCCATGGTCCGACTCCGCAATATGGCAACGCGCCGGTGCGCTGTTGAGGAACTATGCACTCAACTGGCGACCAATATACCAAATGTCCGCGACAGCGCCACGCAGATTTGCGACCTGTTTTCAGCTCGGATCGCGGCCCTCATTGGCAATGAGCGCCTTTAGTCGCTCCTTGTCATAGTCCGCTTCCAATTGGTCTGCAGCGGCCTGAGCGGCTTCTTCCATATCACCATCAACGGCCTCGGGATCACCCTTGCGCCATTCGGCCAGATAGGCATCTGAGTCTTTGGCTCCAACACGCATGGCGCACATGTCGATGGCTTCGATGAAACGCTTGGAGAGTTCCCTTTTCGCGGAAACACGGCGCTCGCGGACGATCACTTGAGCGGGGATGTCGCGCCAGTAGACGATGGTTCTTTGCGCCATGTAGTCCTCGGAATGTTAGCAGTTGGTTCCTAAAGGCCGAACCAGGCCATGAAGCCGGCTGATGCCTGCCACGCAAAGAACACCACCACTGCTGCGATGCTGATGGCAAGCCCGGAGACGAGTGCGGCGACACCGATCCACAGTCCATCACGCTGGGAGAGCGCAGCACCGAAAAAAGCGCAGCCAAAGGCGGGAAGCCAGTTGCCAAACGGAATGGGCAGAACAACCGTTACTGCCGTCACAAAGCAGAAAATGTAGACCGCCCTGAGCATCCATGGATTGTTTCGGAACAGCATCCAATATCTTGGCTTCACGCGCCTTTCGATGCGGCGGAGTATGGGAAGTCCCTTGGCCAGCAATTCGTTGTAGCGTCTGCCGGACACCGCTCTGCGGGTCAAAAATCCTGGCAACCAGATCTGGTCCCTGCCGAGCATCATCTGCCATGTGATGATGGTGATGGGCATGCCCAGCAGCACGGTTGTGAACGGTGGAAAGGGCAGTAGGCAGGGAATGGAGAACACCAACAGGAACGCGCCGAAAGAGCGATCGCGCAGCGCGTGGGCCAGATCTCCTATGGAGACTCGCTCCCGGCCTTCCGCTCCCAGGTCCACAAAGATCTCCGACAGGGTTCTGGGCGGACGCGGATGTTGTGTTTCTTCTGCCACGGCATCAGTTTCCAGCGTGACAGGTTCCAGGCCATCGAGATGGCGGTCTGCTTGGTCCTTTGGAACTTGAAAATTCAACGCTCGCCTCGAATGGCGCCCGAATGGCGCTTGTGTGCGGCTTTGATGGTGCCACACCGTGACCTTTACAAGACAAGCTTAACGATTTTCTTTGCGAACTTGCCCAGGGTTAGGACCCTAGGACGGTTGAGCCAGAACTTTGAGTTCCGCTGTGAGGTCTCCGAAACCGGTGAACCGCCGTTCGAACGCCAAGCCAAGCTGTTCTGCCGCGGCAGCCGCTCGCTTTGTCAGTTCGTCGTCGTCCGTCTGTGCCAAAAAGACGAGTTTTTCATAGTGGCCGAAATAGCTGTCCCGCAGTTCGGGATGTCTGTCCAGGCCAAGCGGCCGTGTAACGAATGCATCGAACTGCCGAGCCAGAAAGTCGGTTAGATAAAATGCCGTAAACTCATTCTCCGACAAGTCTGAAAAGGCCTGATTGCCGCTGAAGAAACTGTAGCAATGCGGACCCTGCAGGCGACCGACACCGTGCTTCTCGCATACTTTGTCCAGCAAGCCGCCGGTTCCGCAATCCGCATACCCGACAAAGATGGAAGTAAAACCTTCTTCTCGCGCTTCCAGAACGGCCTTCTCAACCGCTGCCGGTATTTCCTGCGGGCTGTTGTGGAGGATGGCGGGCAGGCAGATCAGGTCGATATGGCCGAGTGCGGCCTGCGCCTTGATGGCAAGGGTCTCTGATGCGATGGCTCCACAAGCGATCAAACGCACCGCCTGTGCTGGGTCGCAGTTCGCGCGCTGGTGCCGCTCACCCACGGGTCTGCAACTCCGGGCGCGCTATATCTCTGTGTCGAAGCGTCATCTTTGAACTAGCCATGCTTCAGGCGCTTTTGCGTGGTCCTCTCGAGAGGCCATGACACGAATTTCCATCACATTGCTGATTGCGGGCAGCTTTACCGCAACCGCTTGTACCGTTCCAACGACCAGCGATGTCAGGACCGGAGCGACGCAAACCGCCGCTACCATCGACAATCGCTTGAACGGCGAGCAATCGTTGCCGGCTGATGTGCGGGCGCCCAGGCAACGGCCGCCCGCCACCATCAATTAGGTTACGCCGTGGGCCGTTGATTGTGGCGGCGGTTCATAAAGTCTCTCGCAGTGTCCACGGCCACAGCGGCGTCACGGCAATAGGCGTCAGCGCCCACAGCCATACCGAACTCTTCGTTCAGCGGCGCGCCGCCCACCAGCACCACAAAGTCGTCCCGAAGGCCCTTTTCCTTGAGGGTGTCGATGACGACTTTCATATAGGGCATCGTGGTGGTGAGAAGCGCTGACATGCCCAGAATGTCGGGTTTGTGCTCTTCGATGGCTTCCAGATAGTCGGATACGTCATTGTTGATGCCGATATCGACCACGTCAAAGCCGGCACCTTCCATCATCATCCCCACCAGGTTCTTGCCGATGTCGTGGATGTCTCCTTTGACGGTCCCAATGACCATGGAGCCCAGCTTTGGAGCGCCAGTCTCTGCGAGCAGAGGGCGCAGAATGTTCATTCCAGCCTTCATGGAGTTGGCGGCAAGCAGCACTTCGGGAACAAACAGAATGCCGTCTCGAAAGTCTTCGCCAACGATGGCCATCCCGGAGACAAGAGCCTCGGTGAGCACTTTGTACGGAGCCCAGCCTCGCTCAAGCAAGATCTCTGTGCCTTCAACAACCTCCTCTTTCAAACCGTCATACAGATCGTCATGCATCTGCTGAACGAGATCATCATTCGAGAGTTCTGAGAGGATGATTTCTTCTTCGTCGGACATGAAGGTCTCCAAACCCGGGTAATTGGCGCATTCGCAACGCGGTCTTACGCGACTACAATGCTACTAAATAGGTGGCATTTCATACCCTTTTGCGAAGTGCGAATCGCGACCTGTGGCTGCACCTATGCGACCGCCAATGGCGCATTCGGTGGCTTCATGGTCCAAGGTTCGGTCGGATAAAGGCGGCCTGAGAAGGAATTTGACATGACTGACCCTGCACCCGAAACGCCGTCCGCTGACGAACCGCGCCGCGGAAGTCGACGCGGACGATCCGAGCGCCGCGCCGCCCGTCAGTCTAATGCAGTGCAGAGCCTGCCGCCGATGGAGCGCAGCATTCCGGTTCTCGAGATTCTGTCGGACGAGCAGTTGCAGACCATCGAGGCTAATGCCGATCGCATTCTGCTCGAGATCGGCGTTGAGTTTCGCGACGACCCTGAAGCGCTGGACATGTGGCGCGAAGCCGGAGCCATGGTGGAAGGCGAGCGCGTCAGGTTCCCCAAAGGCCTCTGTCGGGAACTGATGAAGACGGCTCCATCCAGCTTTGTGCAGCATGCGCGCAACCCGGAAAGAGCGGTCGAAATCGGCGGCAGCAAGACGGTCTGCGCCCCTGTCTATGGTCCTCCTTTCACACTGACGCTCGAAGGCGAGCGGCGTTACGCAACGCTGGCGGACTTCGAAGACTTCGTGAAACTGATCTACCGCATGCCTGCCCTGCATCATTCCGGCGGTACGGTTTGTGAGCCGGTGGATGTGCCGGTTGAGACGCGCCACCTCGACATGCTCTATGCGCACATCAAATATTCCGACAAACCATTCATGGGGTCTGTGACCGCGCCGGAGCGCGCTCAGGATTCCGTCGATATGGCGCGGATTTTGTTCGGCGAAGAGTTTGTCGAGAACAATTGCGTCCTTACCAGCCTGATCAACATCAATTCGCCACTGGTGTTCGATGACACCATGATGGGTGCGCTGAAAGTCTATGCCCGGGCCAATCAGGCCTGCATCGTGTCGCCATTCATCGTGGGTGGTGCCATGTCACCCGTCACGGTGGGGGGAACCCTGTCTCAAGTGTTTGCCGAGAGCCAGGTGGCCGTGGCCTTCAGCCAGCTGTGTCGACCCGGTGCGCCTGTCATTCTCGGCACATTTGCCACCGGTATCTCCATGTCGTCGGGCGCCCCTGCATTTGGAACTCCAGAACCGGCGCAAGTGCTTCTGGGCGTGGGGCAGTTTGCCCGCAAGCATGGCTTGCCTTTCCGGTCTGGTGGTTCTCTGACCGGCTCGAAACTGCCAGATGCCCAGGCTGCCTATGAAAGTGCAAACACGCTGTATCCGGCTATTTTGGGTGGTGTGAACTTCATGCTCCACGCTGCCGGATGGCTGGAGGGCGGCCTCGTTTCATCTCTGGAGAAACTCTACATGGATGCCGACCAGCTTGCGGCGATGCAGAAGTTCTCGGCTGGTGTAGACACGTCTGAGGATGCGCTCGCGTTTGGCGCCATAGAACAAGTGCAGCCGGGCAATCACTTCCTGGGGTGTGACCATACACAGGCAAACTTCCAGACCGCCTTCTATCGCTCCACCGTTGCGGACAATGACAGTTATGAACAGTGGAGCGCCGGCGGAAGCTGGGACGCCAGAGATCGCGCCCGGGATCGCGTGCGCACGGAATTGGCCGCCTATGAGGCGCCCCCACTCGATCCGGAGGTGGATGCCAGGCTCAAGGCGTTCATAGCCCGCCGCAAGAGCGAAATCACAGGTGAGACCGTCGATGAAGAATGGCTGAACCAAGCTGAAGCGCCCACCGAGCTTGCCTTTAAAGCGCGGAGCCGGGCCATGCGCGAAGCGTTTGGCCTTGATGGCAAGTCAGGCGAGGGCTTGGACTAGGTGAACGTCAGGCGCGGCGACGACGGCCCGAACGTTCCCGCCGCGCCGTACTGCCATTGACCGCTTGTGCCGCAACTGCGTTCACGTAAGGGCCAAGCGCTTCCTCTATCTCGGTCAAGGAGGGGCGTTCGCCGGGTTGATATGCATCCATGGCAGCGCGCATGGCCTTCAGATGCTCTGGCGAAGTGCCGCAGCATCCGCCGACGATATTGGCCCCCGCATTGAGAGCCAGTTCGACATAGCGTGCCATCAGTTCCGGCGTGCCCGTGTAAACGACCTGATCCCCCTTCACGACCGGGATTCCGCAATTGGCCTTGGCGACGATGATCTGACCATCGGGCGAGGCTTCGCTCATCTCCAAAATCGCTGCCACAAGGTCTGAAGCCCCCACGCCGCAGTTCGCGCCGACACCGTGATGGTGGTCATGGTGATGATGGTCCACCACCGCCGACATGGCCGAAGGGCGAAGCCCCATCATGGTCTTGCCCGCCGTATCGAACGAGCCTGTGATGACAAAGTCCATGCCGCAGTCTTCTGCGGCCCTGGCGGCGGCCTGCATCTCTATCTCGGCAGACATGGTCTCGATCCAGATAACTTGAGCGCCACCTTCCTTCAGGCCTTCCATCTGCTCGGTGAAGGCGGCAACGGCGGCGTCGAACGTCAATGGCCCGATCGGCTCGAAGAGATCACCAGTGGGGCCAACGGACCCTGCCACCAGGACCTCGCGACCAGATGCTTCAACGCACTCTCGTGCCAGAACCGCTGCCGCTTTGTTGAGCTCGTGCACGCGGTCCTGCGCATGGTGAAGCTTCAGCCGATTGGCGGTACCGCCAAACGAGTTTGTGAGGATGATGTCGGACCCTGCATCGATAAAAGAATTGTACAAATGTCTGATTTTCTGAGGGAAATCCATATTCCAAAGCTCTGGCGGCTCGCCGGATGACAGGCCGAGTTGGAACAGATTGGTGCCGGTGGCGCCGTCGGCCAGCAGATGGCCTTTTCTATCGAGGAGATCGCGCAATGGGGAGGGGGTTTGCATCTCGGCTTCCTTATATAATGGAAGTCTTATATTTGTTCTATGCGCTTTTCGCTAGAGGGAAATGAAGACGCATAGTCTTATTCCAAACCCCGACTGAACTGTATTTCACCTCGAGGAACAGCGCGCCGTCCAACCCGCCTGGCTTGAACGTAGGTTGGTGGCAGTTTCCTGTATGTCCAGCCGCAGTCGCCTATGAACCCGAAACGACTGTAATATGCAGGGTCGCCGATCAAACCGAAGCCGATGGCGCCATCGCGTTCCAAAGCTGCTAACCCTGCATTGATGAGCTGCGTGCCAATTCCTTGACGCTGTCTGTCTGGAGTGACAGCAATCGGACCTAAGCCGAACCAGCCTTTTGATCGGTCCGCGACGTGCAATGGTGAGAAGGCCACGTGGCCGACGATTCTGCCACTGTCGACTGCGACCAGCGAGAGAGCCAGGTCTCCGTCTTTCCGAAGTCTGTCAAAGCAGTCTGCTTCAGTCCCATCACTGAAGTCTTTGCCTTGGAATGCCGCCGCCGTCAGGTCACGGATGACGGCGACATCCTCATCTTTTTCCGGTCGAATGATCGTCATATGGCCGGGCTAGGCCGCGTCGCGGGCTCGCCCGGTGTTGGTGTTGCCGCTCAGTTCGACCTTTTCGACCATGGAGTTCACGATCTGATCGAGGCTGATGGTGCCAACCTGCTTGCCACTGCCATCGACCACTTTGGCTTGGCCAACATTCTGCTCCTGCAGAAGGCGGGTCGCAGCATCGAGGCGGGTGTCCCCGGTGATTTCCGGACCCGAGACATTGCTTGGTGGCCCCATCAAGCTGTCCACGCGGATCACGCGGGCGCGGTTGATGTCCTTCACGAAGTCACGAATATAGTCATCCGCCGGGTTAAGCAGGATGTCCTGGGCATTACCTTCCTGAACCATCGCGCCGTCTCGCAGGATAGCGATGTTGTCACCGATGCGCAGAGCCTCATCCAGATCGTGCGTAATAAAGACGATGGTCTTTTTCAGCTCGGTCTGAAGCTCCAGCATCACATCCTGCATGTCCGTACGGATAAGCGGGTCGAGGGCTGAGAAGGCTTCATCCATCAACAGCACTTCGGCATCGGTGGCCAAAGCGCGCGCGAGGCCAACACGCTGCTGCATGCCGCCGGACAGTTGTGACGGATAGTGCCCCTCAAAGCCGGCGAGGCCAACGCGCTCGATCCATTTGAGCGCGCGGCTGTGCCGCTCGTCTTTGGCGACCTGTTGCACTTCAAGACCGTACTCCACGTTGGACTGCACGGTCCGGTGCGGCAGAAGCGCGAACTTCTGGAACACCATGGACGTCTTGTTCGCCCGAAACTTGCGAAGATCCTCAGCCGACATTTTCAGCACGTCCACGCCATCAACAATCACTTCTCCGGCGGTTGGCTCGATAAGGCGATTGATATGACGAATTAGGGTGGATTTACCTGAGCCGGAGAGGCCCATCACCACCTGAATGCCACTCTCCGGCATGGTCAGATTGATGTTCTGCAGGCCCAACACATGGTTGTGTTGCTCCAGCAGTTCTGGCTTGCCCATGCCTGCGTGCACATGCTCCAGCGCTGCCTTGGGGGCGTCGCCGAAGATCTTGTACAGGTTCTTGATTTGAATTCCGCTCATACTCAGTGACCTTTTGTGCGGTGTGCCTGCAGACGCTCGCCATAGGCTTGCGTGGCACGGTCGATGATGATGGCGATGACGGCAATGCCGGCGCCAGCTGTCAGTCCCATGGTCAGGAACTGGTTGTTGATGGCCTGAAGAACCGGCTGGCCGAGGCCAGGAGCACCCACCATTGCTGCGACCACCACCATGGCCAGAGCCATCATGATCGTCTGGTTCACACCAGCCATAATGGTCGGCAGTGCCAAAGGTATCTGCACATTGGTGAGCTTCTTCCAGCCTGACGACCCAAAGGCGTCTGCGGCTTCAAGCACTTCCTTATCCACGAGGCGAATGCCCAGATTGGTGAGACGGATGACCGGTGGGATCGCGTAGATGATCACGGCCACAATTCCGGGGACCTTGCCGATGCCGAAGAGCATAATCACCGGGATCAGATATACGAATGACGGCACTGTCTGCATGAAGTCGAGTATCGGATTGACGATAGACTGCGCGCGATTGGAGCGTGACATGAGAATACCGATGGGAATTCCCAGTATGATCGCCGTGACGGTCGAGGCCAAAATCATGGCCAGCGTTCGCATCGCATCTTCCCAGAAGGTGAAGTGGCCGATCAGGAAGAGACCGATTGCCGTTCCAACCGTCAGCGCGACGGAGCGGCTCGCAAACCAGACCAATGCTGACAGAACCAGGAGAACCAACGGCCATGGCGACGTCAGCAGCAGCCACTCGAAATAAATCAAGAATTGACGGACAGGTTCCAGCGCCGCCTCAAATGCGTCGCCCCATGTCCGTGCAAAGCCCTTGAAGGCTTCATCCCCACACTTGCGGAGGTCGCGCCATTCGGTCCGCGTCATCTCCGGAAATTCGGTCAAAAACTCGCCTACCGCTCGTCCGGCGCGGCCAGCAGCGTCGCTCTCAAGCCCGCAGACCCAATCGATCACTGTCCGTGAAATACCCATGTTTCCCCCTGAGGATATTGGTGCCGCGCTTCGGCCCGACTCGGTGCCTGGTGCAGCGGCTCGGTCGCAACGACGACCAGAAAGTCAAACGGCGCGGGAACCATCCCGCGCCGTTCAAGAAGTGAAGCTTAGCCTTTGATCTTGGCCGCAACGTCTTCGGAGACCCACTGGGTCCAGACGTCTTCAAAATTGTCGATGAAGTACTGCGCACCATCTTCATTGGTGCCCTGCTCATCGGCCATCCATGCCAGAACCTTACCGACTGTGGAGTTGTCCCACTTGCGTGTCTGGATGTAGTCCATGGCAATCGCATTCTCTTCAGAGAACTCTTTGGTCACGACGGTGAACACTTCAGACTTGGCCCAGGCGTTGACTTTTGGCTCCGGACAATCGGCAACAGCTGTACAAGCGTCCCACTCAGCCTTGTCGTGCTCGACGCCACGGTCCAGGCGGACCATGTCGTACTTGCCGAGGATGGCTGTTGGCGCCCAGTAATAGCCGATCCAACCTTCTTCACGCTCGAACGCCTTGGCGATGGAGCCGTCGAGCCCTGCAGCAGAACCGGAGTCAACCAGTTCCCAACCTTTGGCTTCTGCGTCATGGGCACGGAAGAGGTTGCCCGTGGAAAGCTGGCAGTTCCAGCCCGATGGGCAGTTGAACAGTGCGCCCTTGGACGAATCCTCAGCACCAGGGAACAGTTCCGGCTTGGCCAGGGCGTCTTCAACGGTGTTGATGCCGTGCTTTTCGGAGATGTAGCGGGGCACCCACCAACCTTCGACACCGCCTTCAGCCAGAACTTCAGCTGCGATGACAAGGCGGCCTTCTTCAGCCGCTGCGTCCAGCGGGGTGCGCACTGCGTTCACCCAAAGCTCGGGAGCAATGTCGGGCTCGCCCTTTTCGTTCATGGATGTGAAGGTTGGCATGGTGTCGCCTGCGACCAGCTGGACGCTGCAGCCATAACCTTCTTCGAGAATAATCTTGTCGACTTGAGCGGCCACACCGGCGGATGCCCAGTTCATCTCAGCAATCGTGACGTCGCCGCACTCGCCGTCCATGGCATGCGCGCCGCCTGTGATTGCAAAGATAGCTGCACTTGCCATCAGCGGCAGAAGTGTCTTCTTCATTCGTTATTTCCTCCAGCTGTCTGTGCCGCGCCTGACTGGCGGCGGCTTGCAGATGAGCAACCGTACCCATGAGGCCTTGGAAGTCAAACCGAGGCGGGATAAGGCCAAGCCGTGTCTTCAACACAGAAGAAACTGACGTAAGGTCGCACTTCGAACGAGGATTTCGTCGCAATCTGAACGCCGAACGGATGGGGAAAATTGCAGTGGACGACCAGCTGGACGAAATTTACGAGCGTGCGCTCGCCCATCAGGCCGCTGGCAACGTCGAGGCGGCCATCGCTGACTTCAAACATTGTCTGGAATTGGACCCACTAGACCATGGCGGTGCCGCCGTCAGGCTTGCTGCGCTGGGGGGTGCGCCGTCGCCAGACGCTGCGCCGGTTGCCTATGTGGCAACGCTCTTCGATCAGCATGCCGATGAGTTCGATGACGTATTGGTTGGGCAACTCGAATATAAAGTGCCGACCATTGCGCGCGAGCGGTTGGACAAGCTGGGTCTTGCGCGCGGCTTTGACCGTTTTCTTGACCTGGGCTGCGGGACAGGCCTCGCCGGTGAAGCGATGGAAGATCTCTGCGACGAACTGGTGGCTGTGGACGTCAGCGAGGAGATGGTGGGCATCGCGGCGGAACGCGGTTGTTATGACGATCTGTATGTTGCGGAGGCCGTCAATTTTCTGGCCAGCTCAGATGAAGCACCTTTTGACTGCATCTTTGCGACGGACGTTCTTCCTTATCTGGGTGCTCTGGAAGCCTTTGCCTCTGGTCTTTCGCGATGTGCCAAACCCGGTGCGCTGATCGGCTTTTCAACTGAGACCCAACCAGACAGCTGGATGGGCGGTGCCGACTGGAAAGTCGGGCCTCACCACCGCTACGCCCACAATATGGACTATGTGAAGGCGGTGCTTGAGGGCGTTGCCATTGACGTGCGGGATGTTTGTGAGATCACCGTTCGTCTCGAAGAGGGCGAGCCGGTTTCGGGCCATCTGTACCTCGCCACCAAGCGTATGGATTGATTGAGCAATTTAGGCTCATCCGCTCGTATGTGCCGTTCCGTGACACACGCTAACCATCTGTAAAGCGGTAATTTTTTCCGACCATTTTTATCATTTGGTGACCACCTCTTAGCCGTCTGTTAGGGGCCTGCCGCTATTTCTATTCCTGTTCCGGGCAACTGGTTCTTGGGTGGATCAGGTACTGCGTACCACCTTGCATTTCCCGGCGCGCACCAGTTCAGGCCGCCGCGTATTGAGTACGGTCGAACGACCTTAACCGCACTGCTTCCAGCTCGCGTTTTTGAGTGGGATGCAGTGCGGTTTCGCTTTTGTGATAATGGGTTTCGCGCTAGGCGAGGCCATGCAAAGCGCACCGCAGATTCCAGCTCTGATGTTGCAAGGCACCGGCTCTGACGTTGGCAAGACCGTGCTCGTGGCTGGTCTATGCCGCCTTTGGGCCAATCGCGGTGTGCGGGTGATGCCGTTCAAGCCGCAGAACATGTCCAACAATGCAGCGGTTGCTGAGGATGGTGGAGAGATCGGGCGAGCGCAGTGGCTGCAGGCGCTCGCGGCCCGCGTTCCAACCTCGGTTCACATGAACCCGGTTCTCTTGAAACCCCAAAGTCAAACGGGCAGTCAGATTGTCGTGCACGGCCAGGTCGTCGGTCAGGCCAAAGGGCGTGACTATCAGAAGCTCAAAGCCTCATTTCTCGCCAAAGTGCTCGAGAGCTACGAGCATTTGCGCTCTCAGGCAGATCTGGTTGTGGTGGAGGGCGCGGGATCACCGGCAGAGATCAACCTGCGATCGGGCGACATTGCCAATATGGGTTTTGCGACAGCTGCGAATGTACCGGTCGCACTGGTGGGCGATATTGATCGGGGCGGAGTGATCGCTTCCCTGGTGGGGACCCACGCCATCCTTGCC
>JBCBXA010000042.1:0-23044 GCA_039816825.1 Pseudomonadota bacterium
ATCGCCATCATCAGATAGATGGCCAGACCCTTGGCAAACGCCTCAGGAACGGTGGTTTGGGAACGCAGAAGCGCTGCGCCAAGGCCCAGGAGGAAGAAGAGAATGATGGGAGACAGCAACGTCGCCAGTGCGGTTTCCAAAGTCGATGCCCCCTGAGGTGGTCGCGGTCTTCAGCGTTGGACCTTTTGCCGGAACCTAATGCCGGAAATGTCGCATGCCAGTGAAGACCATCGCAAGGCCAGCCTCGTTTGCGGCTGCGATCACTTCATCGTCGCGCATGGAGCCACCGGGCTGAATGATCGCCTTGGCACCGGCCTCTGCCGCCGCCAGAAGACCGTCGGCAAATGGGAAAAACGCATCTGAGGCAACCGCCGACCCTAAAAGGTCGAGGCCCCCATCCTGTGCCTTGCGCGCGGCGATGCGCGACGAGTCGAGGCGACTCATCTGGCCCGCCCCCACGCCCACGGTGGCGCCATCCTTCACATAGATGATGGCGTTCGATTTGACGTGTTTGGCCACGCGGAAGGCCGTCTTGAGATCTGCCATTTCCCGCTCGGTGGGAGCTCGGTCTGTGACCACCCTGAGCTCCAGATCCTCGACAACACCTGCGTCACGCGACTGGATCAGCAGACCGCCTGATACGGTTTTTGCGGCCAGGCCCGGAGCGCGTGGGTCGGCCAAAGCACCGGTGGTCAGCAGGCGCAGGTTCTTCTTGGCCGCTATGATGGCCTTGGCTTCGTCGGTTGCGTGGGGCGCGATGATGACTTCAGTGAATATCTCCACCATAGCCTCGGCCACTGCCGCATCCACTGTGCTGTTGAGGGCCACGATGCCGCCAAATGCGGAGACGGGGTCGCAGGCGTGGGCGGCGCGGTAGGCCGCTTCCAGCGTGTCTCCGGTTGCCACACCGCAAGGATTGGCGTGTTTGATAATGGCCACCGCCGGGCCCCATTCGGGGTCAAACTCACTGATCAACTCAAAAGCTGCGTCGGTGTCGTTGATGTTGTTGTAGCTGAGGGTTTTGCCCTGATGCTGGGTTGCCGTCGCGACGCCTGGGCGCCCGCTGCCGTCTTTGTAAAATCCGGCGCTCTGATGGGGGTTCTCGCCATAGCGCATGATTTCCGCAAGGCTCCCCGCCACAGCGCGGTGCAGTGGGGTGGCGATGCCAAGGTCCGCCGCCATCCAGTTTGACACCATGGCATCATAGGCGGCTGTGCGCGCAAAGGCTGCCTGAGCAAGGCGCTGGCGTTCCGCAAGCAGAGAAGCGCCGTCATTGGCCTTCAGCATAGCGAGGAAGGCATCGTAGTCCCCAGGATCCGACAGGACGGACACATAGGCATGGTTCTTGGCAGCGGCCCGCGTCATGGCTGGGCCGCCAATGTCGATGTTCTCGACGGTGGTCGCCCTGTCCGCTCCCTGTGCCACCACTTTCTCAAAGGGATAAAGATTGCAGACCAGCAGATCGATGCCGCCAATATTGTGCTCCTGCATGGCGGCCTGATGGTCAGCTTCGTCGCGAATGGCCAGCAGGCCCCCGTGCACAGCGGGGTGAAGCGTTTTCACACGGCCATCCATGATCTCGGGAAACCGGGTCACGTCTGACACGTCGCGCACCGGAAGACCTGCCTCGCGAATGGCCTTCGCCGAGCCGCCGGTGGAAACCAGTTCGACACCCATTTCGGAGAGCGATGTGGCGAGCTCGATCAGTCCAGTTTTGTCAAACACCGACAGGAGTGCACGGCTGACCTTTACCTTGTCTGGCGCTGGCGTTTGCCGCGATGAGATGTGGTTGGCACTGGCCATGGGTGCTGCCCTCCAGAGGCCGGCCGCACAGCCGACCGGGAACTGCCACGGCCCTAACAGCCTGAGGGTTTCGCACAAGGTTGCTCGGTGCGGCTGGGCTGGTTTTGGCCAGCCTTTCCCCACTCTTCACGGCCTGTTTTGGAATCAGAGCGACAGGCTCCATGCGAGCTGAAGGTCGGAATCGTCACTTTTCAGGTGCCCCGATACCAGGATCTGCTGAATGGCGGCTGGTCCGCCGGGGTGGTTGATCTGCAGGCTGGGCGCAATGGTGACTTGAAAGTCCGGATGGTCTTCGAGGGCAAACATCCAGGTTCGGCCACCAACGGTTTGAAGTTCGACGGATTGGTTATCTATGAGGCGCATCCGACAGCCCGCTGCACCGTGAAAACGAATCTCAACAAGCGTATCGCCGCTGGCAATGCGTGGTGCTTTTCGTTTTCCTGCGACCTGGGATCGGGTCAGGGCATCTTCGCCTGTAACCTTCCGTCCGTCGGCGCTGATGCCGATGGCGCGGCGATGTTTGATCCCAAGCGATCGCAGATAGCCGGTGTGTTCGGCATTCAGCCATATCTGACCATCATCTTGCGTTCCCGACTCGCATTGCGGCTCCGCGATGGGCTCCACGATCTGATGACCGGTCAGCGCCCGGATGAACTGGCTGCCAGCGGTGTTGGAGGATGAACGACGATCGAGGGCGAGGGCTGAGTGAGCAGCTGTCTGCCGGGCCGCCTGCCGCCATTCTTCCTTCTCGCGCACGTGCGCTTCTTCCGGCGATCCGCAATTGACGATCACGCGCTCGCCGCCCGATGACATTTCGAAACCCAAAGTTCCCGCCTGCGCATGGGCTGAAGCCCCCACCGGCGGTGTCGGTCCGACATCGCAGATGACCGTTGTGTTGGCCGCGGAGAGACGTGCATATCCGCCGCACACTTCAATCGGTTGCAGCAAGGCTCGGTCGCCGGTGCCAAGGGCGAGAACGCTGGTGACGCGTTCAAGCGACTCTTCCTTCGCGCCGTTGAACACCGCGAGGCCGCCACCCGAATGCTGGGCCACAGAAGCCCAATGCGCCATCGCCTCGGCGGTGTCGTCGAGCATGGCCACCAAGTCAGCCGTTTCGATTTGTGTGCCGAACTTTCGAATGGCGCTGCTGGTGGCAGCGAGCATGGGGATGGCCTCCATCGCCACCGATGGCCGTCGGGAGACATGGATCAGCCCCCCGCGTGCTGATGGTGCAGGACACTGTCGATTGAGAATGTGCGTCAGGCGTCTGAGCGATGCAGCACGGGTTCGCGGCCCATATGCGAGTGTGTGCGTGACAAATGCCATGGCAAGGCACCCGATCAGGTGGTCGCTGGTGAGGGCGAAGTGATCGTGCCGCAGGCGAGCATGGCGAACCTGGTGAGCCAGGGCCTCAGTGAAGCGTTTTCCAAATGCCTCTTCGCGGCCCTCCATGATGAAGTTGGCATGCACAATCCACGAGACCATCCGTTCGGACGCCACGTCCAGTTCCCACACAATTGGGTGGGCCGGTTCGTTGCGACCATGGAACTGAAGCCACTCATCGACCAGTGACTGCGCCAATTGCCGGGCCAGTTCAGTCTGTGCCGCTTCCAGGTGCCTGAGCCAGGCAAAGCCATGCAACCTGCGCTGCCAGTGGCGTGGCGCGCTCGAAAGCTCAAACGGCGACCGGCCCGCCACATCCACATCAATGCCACCCAGAGGAAATTGACCGGAATAGAACGCCTGGGCCAGGGTGGGATCGGCCTGCAAGGGCGGACCCGCCGTTGGACCGAAGCTTGGAATGGACGGGGGGGTGATGCTGGATCTCAGTGCCTGCGCTCTGGCAACCAGCCGCCGCCGCGTGTGACGGATCGTCGAGAGCCCACACTGCAGGTAGCGGCTTGTTTCCGCGTCGTTTCGGCTTGGCGGACGTCGCCCGGCCATTGCGGCTTCCTAACGCTGATTCGCTGCGTTTCTCTGCCAGCTAAGCATGCGCCATGCGGTGAGACTATATGTGGTGAGACTATAGGGGGCTCTTTGTGGTTCCGGTGGGGTCGGGCTATCGCCGCCTGTAGCGCGCGGCGAAGAAGCCGTCCGCGCCGCCGTGGGCCAGCGCATTTGCGGCGGTGGGTGTCAGATGCGGGAGGCTGCGAACTGTACCCTTTTCGGTGACGGCGTGGGCAAAGCCCGGCAGATCTGACCCGCCGACCGCTTGATGCTGCAGCACATCGCCCAGTTCCTTCAGCACCCGCTCGTGCAGCATCTCGCCTTCAAGATGGTCCAGGGAGCAGTTGGAGAAAACCAAGCGCCCGCCTGACTTTAGCAGATCAGCCGCCTTTGCGATCATGCGGAACTGCAGATCGGCGAGGTCGGCAATGTCGCTCTGTGTTTTGGTCCACAAAATGTCTGGGTGGCGGCGAATTGTGCCGGTGGACGAGCAGGGAGCGTCCAGCAGCACGGCATCAAAGCCGCTGGTCGTTTCGAGTTCGAACAGATCTCCATGATGAAGTGTGACGCTGTCCACGATCTGCAGCCGCTCAAGATTGGCGCGGAGTCGCTCCATGCGGGGCCTGGATTGTTCCACGGCTGTCACGGATGCACCGGAGAGGGCAAGCTGAGCCGTCTTGCCCCCTGGCGCTGCGCACAGATCCGCAATTCTTTCATTGGGCTGTGCCTGCACCAGTTGAGCGGGTAGGCGAGCCGCCGCATCCTGTACCCATACAGCACCGTCATCCCAGCCCGGCAGCGAGCGAACATCGACGGCGCGGGGGAGGCGAATGGTGCCATTGTCGAGCAAGACAGCCTCCGGCAGGGCGGTGCGGTGTGTCGCCAGATAGTCGGCTGGTGCACCCTTGACGGACAGATCGAGCGGCACGCTCTCGGCATGCACCGTGGCGTGGTGGGTCGCGATGGCTCGTGCGGTCTGATGGCCATAGGCCTCGGCCCATCTTGCATACATCCATTTGGGCGTGTTCAGCTTGTCGGAGCGCAGTTTCGGCTCAAGCTCGTCTTTCTCCCGCGACAGCCGGCGCAGAACCGCGTTTGCAAAACCCACAAAGCGGGCGGAGCGTGGCTCGCGGGCAATGATGTTCACGGCCACATTCACGGCAGCGCTGTCCGGCACATCCATGAACAGGATCTGCGCGGCAGCGGCGTGCAGCGTATGGATCAGATGCCGTGCGCCCTTGGGAGGCGGCCTGTCGGAGACGCGTTTCAAAGCAAGCTCGATCTGGCCCCGGCGGGCGAGGCCGGTGCGCGCAATGGCGCGGGCCAGATTTCGGTCCTGTTCGCTGAGAGCCAGAAATGCGGCCAGACCACCGATGGCATCCGTCAAGCCGGCAAAGCTGCGCTTGTCATCCAGCGCCCGGGTCAGCAGCAAGCCCGCAACCTCTCTTGGGGCTGAGCCGTCTGCAGTCTTGGGCGGGGGTGCTGACGATTTTGCGGAGGGCCTCTTGCGCTTCTTGGGTTTGGCGTCAGCTTTGTTGTCCACGCTGGTCTTCAGTCGCTCGGTCAACTCGCCCTTCAACCCCAAGGCCCCTTGTCGTCCTGGCTGGACTGGCCTCTGCCCGACTTGTCGCCCGTGTCGGGTACGATGGAACGCGTGCCAGCATCCCTGCCCCAACGGCCGGTGCGGCCTGTCTGTGGGCGTTTCGCTTCGCGGCTTTCCGGCGCTTTCGGGCGCTGGGGTTTCCTTTGCTGGGGCACAGGCGGTGGTGTAGAAGCAGCGCCTTCAACTCGACCGTCCGCGCGTTCGTGGTCCAGATGGTCCGAACGGCTGTCTAAACGGCTGGCGCCTGCACTTCCCACGGCCGGGTCCGGCGCACCATGGCGGGACCATTCCTCTTCCAGCGCTTCCAGAGCCGCGATGCGGTTCTTGGGGTTGGGGTGGGTGGAGAACAGTCCGTCAACCGCATGGGCGTGCAGCGGGTTGATGATGAACATGTGGGCGGTGGCCGGATTTCGTTCAGCATCATTATTGTCGATGCGCGGCGCGAGATTGGCGATTTTTGCGAGGGCGGATGCCAGCCACATGGGATGGCCGCAGATCTGCGCGCCCAGCTTGTCGGCGGAATATTCCCGCGTCCGGCTGATGGCCATCTGGACGATGGTCGCCGCAAAGGGTGCCGCGATGGCCGCCACGAGCACACCGATGATGCCCACGCCATTGTTGCGGTTGCCGCCAAAGAAGAATGCGAAGTTCGCCAGCATGGATATCGCGCCCGCAATGGTTGCGGTGATCGTCATGGTGAGCGTGTCGCGATTTTGAATGTGTGCGAGTTCATGCGCCATGACTGCAGCCACTTCTTCCTGCGTCAGGCGTTCCAGCAGGCCCGTTGTGGCGGCAACGGCTGCATTTTCCGGATTGCGACCGGTGGCAAAGGCGTTGGGCTGGGGATTGTCGATCAGAAAAACCTTGGGCATGGGCATCTGCGCCCGCTCCACCAAGCTCTCGACAATGGCAAAATATTCCGGTGCGTTCTGAGCGTCCACCTGTACGGCGCGGTGCATGCGCAACACCATTTTGTCGGAGTTCCAGTAGCTGAACAGATTTGTGGCCAGGGCGATCACAAAGGCGATCAGCATGCCGCCCGATCCGCCGATCAAATAGCCAACACCCATGAACAGAGCGGTGAGGAAAGCCAGCAGCATTCCGGTTTTTGCGATATTCAAAACAGCCTCCATTGCTGGTTGGCCAAGTGTGGCGACAGAGTGCCGCCACAGCGTGCGACGACACGCAACGCTTGGCAACGCAGCGGCAACGCTTATGTTGCGACCCACATGCAGATGGTCTCCTATCCCGCATCGATCAACCACTCCGGCCCAGAAAGACGTTAGCTCCATGGCTTCACCGGACACGCCCAGAGGCGCTCAGGATATTGCGGACGCCACTGAGCCAACCGCGCCGAAAAAAGATCTGCCCCCCGCAGCCCAGCGGGCTCTGGCGGAAGCGCAGGCCCGGCGCGAAGCGGGCCAAACAGAGACCCGCGAGAGCGCTGACCTGCCCAAAGAGATCAACGGTCGCGGCGGCAAGGAGCCCACCCGCTACGCCGATTGGGAAGTGAAGGGCATTGCGGTGGATTTTTAGGAAGTCGCGCGACTAGGGGGAAGCATGTTCTTTGTTCGGGTTGGATCGGTCGTTGCGTGGCTGATGACCATCTTTGGCTTCGTTCGTCTCTGCACAGCCATTTACATAGCAATGACACTGGAGGGTGATGCGATGATTGCCGCGTCGCGCCGCTATCTATCAACGTCAGACCTCGGAAGCGCCATCGACGGTAGCGCGTACACTGTGTTTGCAGGGATCGCTTTGGGACTATTGGTTCAGATCGCAAAGAACCGATAATCCTGAGTTATAGGATATATTTCCTAGACAAAGGAATAATTTCCTACTACATCCGTCGCTATGCGTGGATGTCATGTTTTGCCTCTTGGTTTGTTTGTGTTGGTGCTGCTGGCGCTGATCGTGTCGGTGGATATGCCACCGTCTCATGCCAAGGTTGCGGCGTCCCAGTTTGCCGGTGGCGAGCGGCCTGCTTCGTCTCCTGTGGGTGACGCGGCTCCGTTTCAGTCTTTGCCAAGGCAGATGGACGGGCCCTATTGGGCGCGGGTGGTTTCGGCCCATGACGGGGACAGTTTGCGGGTGCATGTGGCCGTGTGGCCCGGCCAGATCATGGAGGCCACCGTTCGCCTCCGAAGTGTCGATACACCAGAGCTGAATGCATCCTGCGAGGAGGCGCGGCACCTTGCGCAGGCAGCACGCGATTTTGTGCGCCAGCGGACCGTGGGTCGGACCGTTCGCATTCAGTCCGTGTCCAGGGGCAAGTATTTCGGGCGTGTTGTGGCCGACATTGTGCTCAAAGACGGCTCGAACTTAGGTGAGTTGTTGGTCAGCAACGGGCTGGGTCATCCTTATGGCGGCGGCCGCCGCCAGGATGGATGTGAACTAGCCGCTTCACACTGACAGACAATCCCAGTTCGACACGCCCCAACAAAAAGGGCCACCCCACGGGGCGGCCCTTCGTGACTATGGTGGTGACGGATACGTGGCTCCCGATAAAACAGAAACCCGACCGCCGCTCGACCTAGCGGAGGCTGCTCCGCTGGAAGAAACCAAGTCCGTATCCACCAGCACACATGAGATCACTCGACATTGGATCACCTCCTTTCGTTTGTTTCCGATGGGGTGAGGTTGGGCCGCTTCGCGCCTCTTGGCAAGTGGCAAACGCGCGACAATTCTGCCCCGCTCATCTCAATTCTCCGACAACCGTCCGGTCGTGATTGAATCCCGACCGGCGGCCATGCATATGAAGGGTATGGACACGTCCTCACCAGAACCGACTGCCAAGCGCTCTGAAAAGCGTGAGGTCTCGCCCCTCCTCAAGATCATCCTGGAGATGGGGCCACTGATCGTGTTCTTCTTTGCCAATTCGCGGGCCGTGCAGTTGCAGGAGGCGTTTCCCAGCCTTCTGGCACTGGGGGACCCGATCTTTGTCGCCACTGCCATGTTCATGGTGGCGCTCGGCATTTCGCTTGCCCTCTCCTACGCCCTCACGCGCACGCTGCCGCTTCTGCCGGTCGTGACCTTCGTTTTCGTGGTGTTGATGGGCGGTCTGACGATCTGGTTGCAGAACGACACATTTATCAAACTCAAGCCCACCATCACCAACACACTGTTTGGCTCGGCCATTCTTATAGGCCTCGCCTTCGGGCGGAACTTTCTGCGGCTGGTGCTCGATACGGCCTTCAACATGGATGATGAAGGCTGGAACAAACTGGCCCTTCGATGGGGTCTGTTCTTCTTCGTCCTCGCCGCCATCAATGAGATCGTATGGCGCGGATTCTCCACGGAATTCTGGGTGGCGTTCAAGGTCTGGGGCGTGATGCCCATCACCATTCTTTTCACCGCGACCCAAATTCCTTTGATACAACGCCATTCGCTTGATGAAGATGATGGCGACACGGAAGACACTGCCGGCGCCTGAGGCGACCGATGTGCCTCCATGGCCGCCTGCCTTTGTGAATAGCGGGCGTGTTAACTCTTTATTAATTCTTTTTGCTTGCCCGGAGGCGCTGTCGGCTTAAGTTGGCGCGCATGTCGACGCTTGCGATAGATATACGCCGTGCGGGCTCCAAGGATGCCGAGGCCATTGCCCAGGTGCATGATGCGTCCTGGCGAGAGGCTTATGCCGGCATTATTCCTGCGGCTGCCCTGCATCGTATGATCCATCGGCGGGGAGCGGACTGGTGGGCGACCGCTCTTCGGCGCGGTGTCGAAATTTTGGTGCTGGAAGTGGGCGACGAATTGGTCGGCTATGCCACGATGGGTCGAAATCGTGTCGCGACACTCGATTACGATGCGGAGATCTACGAAATCTACATGCGTCCGGAATATCAGGGCCTCGGATTTGGCCGCAAGCTGTTTCAAGCCACGCGGCAGGCTCTTGCCAGTCAGGGCAAAGGGCGCGTGCTGGTTTGGGCCCTGAGCGACAATGAGCGCGCCGAGGCTTTCTATGAAGGCCTTGGAGGGCGAGCGGTTGCGATCGGCCACGAGGCCTTTGATGGCACCAAGCTAGAAAAGCGGGCCTACGCCTGGCACTAGCCGCTTGTCTGCGGGCTGACTTCACGGCACACGTCTTTCCACTCTGCTGCCTTCATGGAACCTGCCTGATTGCGTGGCGTTGCACCCCGTGCATAATCTCATGGAACACGAGATAAGGCGTAGTGGGCCGTGAGGGCTCGCCGGCGCGATTTCTAAAGCGCACGCCACCAAGAAAGGCCCCCACCGCCCATGGCGAATCAGGACGACAAGAAGCTCGCTTCCAAACCAAGTCGAAGTGCTCCGAAAAGGAAGCCGGTGACCATCGAAGGCGAATCCAAGCCAGTTGCAAAGCCCGCTTCAACGGCTGCGTCTGAAAAGTCATCTCCGCCACTGGGCCGGGCCGGTGCCAAGCAGACGGAGAGCAAGTCGACCTCTTCGGCAGCAAAGCCAGGGCCCGACGCGAAAGGCGCTCAAGCCAAGGCCAACGCCTCGTCATCCGGCTCGCCGAAAGCAAGTTCGGCAACGCAGGCTCCTAAGACCGCTGCAGCAAAGCCATCTGGTGAACAGTCCAAAGGTGGTTTGAGAACAGGGCTGCTTGGCGGCGTGGCGGGTGGTGCGCTTGTGGCACTTCTTGCCGGCGGTTGGAGCCTGGTTTCCGGGGGTGGGGGAGCTACCGGTCTGGAGGATTTGCAGGCGCAGAACGCTGCCCTGGTGGAGCGCGTGGCGGCTGTTGAGGCCGTGCAGGATGATATGGGCGATGCCGACCCCAATTCGGAACTCGCACAGCGCATCAACGTGCTGTCCGGCCAGATCCAGGACTTGTCATCGTCGAGCGGTGCCGACGTGGATCTGACGCCGGTGACTGACAGAATTGCCGCGCTCGAAGGCTTGCTGGAAGAGGCGCAGGCGAGTGCGCAACGGGCGTTGGACACGGCGTCCGATCTGCAAAGCCAGGTTGAGAGTGGCGGCTCTGGCGATGCGCCAGCCCTCGCAGCGCAGTCCGCCCGACTTGATGAGTTGAGTGCTGGTCTGGAGGGTCTTCAGGCCCAACTCGCTGAGGTGGCAGAAGGCTCCGCTGGCGGCGAGCCCGTTAATCTCGGCCCGGTCACCGGGCGACTGGAAAGCCTCGCAGTTGATCTTGAGCAGGCGCGGGCTTCAAATGAAGCCATGGCCACCAGCGTTCAGGAGAACGCATCGGCGCTGGCGGATACCAAGGCGGGTCTGGAGGGCCTGCAAACATCGGTGGCTGCGCTGTCAGATGCTATGGGCAACGCCCAAAGCGCCATTGCGTCCCGCGACGACGAGCAACGGGTTGCTCGTGCGGCCCTCGCCGCAGCAACACTCGCGGCCACCATTGACGGCGGCAAGCCCTTTGCAACAGAGCTTGATAGTTTTGCTTCCATCACCTCGGGCAGCGATAGCCTTGCTGCCGGAGCGGATGCAGCAGAAGTGCTTCGACCGTTCGCCGATGCAGGCGTTCCAACTCTTGCCTCCCTGCAGGCGCAGTGGCCTGCCGTGGCCGACGCCATTCTCGTGGCCGTTCGACCCGAGCCGGAGAACATCACGGATCGCTTTGCGTCCAATCTGCGTGGCCTTGTATCCGTTCGCCCTGCCGGAGATGTCGGTGGTGGTGGGCCGACGGCGACCGTCGGGCGCATGACCACTGCTCTTGATGAAGGCCAGTTGGCGCAGTTCGCATCCGCACGGGCGGAGTTGCCGGAAGAAGGGCAGGCCGCGAGCGCTGAATTTGCCAAACGCGTTGCCGCGCGGCTCGAGGCCAACAGCCTTTTGACCAGTGTGCTTGCAGGCGCTTCCAGCAGCGCTTCAAACTCAGCCGCCGAGACCGCCTCTGAAGGGGACACCCAATGATCCGCCTGACACTCTTCTTCATTGCTCTTATCGGGCTGGGCCTGGGTTTTAGCTGGCTGGCGGACCGGCCGGGTGACGTGGCCGTCACATGGCAGGGAAACATCTATCAGTTTGATCTGATTGTTATGGCGGTGGCCATTGTCGCGCTGATCGTGCTCGTGATGGTGTCCTGGGCGATTATCCGAACCATTCTCGACAGCCCTTACATAATGCAGAATTTTGTGCGCCGCCGCAGCCGAGAGCAGGGCTACAAGGCTCTCTCCAATGGCTTCATCGCTGCCGGCTCCGGGGATTCCGAGACGGCCCGGCGCATGGCGGCGCGAGCCGATCGCATGCTGTCCAATGAGCCGCTGACGACTTTGCTGAAAGCGCAGACAGCGCTGCTCGAGGATCGCCACGAAGACGCCAAAGAGCGGTTCAGCGAAATGCTCGATGATGAGAAGACGCGGTTGCTTGGCCTGCGGGGGCTCTATCTGGAAGCATCGCGCGATGAGGATGGCCTTTCGGCGCGGCAGTTCGCCAACAAGGCTGCCGAGATCGAGCCACGCCTGGGCTGGGCCGGCAAGGCGCGTCAGGACTTCGCGGCGACGTCCGGCGAATGGCAGGATGCCCTTGCTGCGCTGGACGCGAACAAGACCAACCGCATTACCGATAAAGAGAGCTATAGGCGCCAGCGCGCGGTTCTGCTGACGGCCCACGCCATGAGTGTGGAACTGTCTGAGCCGAAGATCGCCAAGAAGGAAGTGCATGAGGCGGTGAAGCTTGCGCCAAGTCTCGTGCCAGCCAGCTTGACGGAAGCGCGCCTTCTGGCCCGGTCTGGCGATGTGCGAGGTGCTTCCAAGGTTCTGGAGGCGCAATGGAAACTCAGCGCCCATCCGGAAGTAGCCGATGCTTACGTCCACGTGCGCCCCGGTGACAGCGCCGTGGATCGCCTGACGCGCGCACGCAGCCTGGAGAAGATCCGCCCGAACCACCCTGAGAGCCAGTTCATTGTGAGCCGTGCCGCCCTTGAAGCCGGAGACTTTGAAGTGGCCCGACAGGCTGCGTCCGCACTTTTGCGCTCCCGGCCCACTGAGCGGGGCTACCTGTTGATGGCGGACATTGAAGATGCCGAGTTTGGCGATGATGGGCGTATCCGTGAGTGGTTGTCCCGGGCAGTCTATGCGCCGCGGGACGAAGCCTGGGTGGCCGATGGCGAAGTTCGCGACGAGTGGGCGCCAGTGTCGCCCAAGACCGGTGAACTGGATGCTTTCGAATGGAAAGTGCCACCGAACGTTGCAGAGACCGAGAAGGTGCTTGCGGTCGACTGGGCATCTCATGATGCGGACGTGGATCGCCGTCGAAAAATGCTGGCGGCGCCAGCGAGTGCGCCCTCGACTGGGAATGACACTCAAGTGAAGCCGGTATCGGATGAAGACCGGGTCGTGGAACTGTCCCCTGCAGACGCCCATGCTCTGCGGGGTAATCTGGAAGCACGGAAAGCGCAGGCACGCGCGCGCCTGTCCGAGCCTGAGCGCACAGCCGATACCGTGACACCGGCACCCGCAAAGGCGAAACAGGACCCCGATGGCACTCGCGCCAAATTGGCCGCCGCGGCACCCATTGCTGCCGCCAGTGCGACTGCAGCAGAGGATGCAGGGGCTGACGCTCAGGCGGATGAAGCACCCGTTGCAGCCGATACGAACTCAGGCTCTGTTGCCGAGACCAAGGAATCGGCAAGCGAATCCGAAGCCGCCGCTGACGCCACTTCCGATGATGATCTGCCCAAGGTGGCTCATCCGGAGCCGTCAGACCCGCAAACCCGGTCGGATCGTGAGCGGTTTATCGATCAGCGCCCCGACGATCCCGGTGTTCGGCCAGGTGCTGAACCAGCCAAGGGTGGGGGCTTCCGGCTGTTCAACTAGTGGTGCTCACGGGTCCACCCGCATAGAGGCGCTGGAAGATGAAGGGTGTCAGATAGTTTGGCACCTGATAGCAGGCGATGAACAGCAGCATGGGCTCCATAACGGACATGGGCAGTGCGGCCAGAAAGAGCCCGAAATTTCGGTTGCCATTGACAGCGGCCAGCGTGGCTCGCTTGGCCCTGTCCGAGCTGAGCCTGCCGCTCACGCCCCACGCGCTCAGTTGCAGGGTCAGGTTGACCGCAAAGGCAGCCACCATGGTGCTCGCCAGAGCGATGGGTCTCTCGGTGAGGGCTGAGCCAATGGGGGCCATCAGGCCGATGACCACGACGGCCAGCAGAATGGCTGCCCAACCCTCGACCCAATGGGAGATCGTCTCGTTCAGCTTCGGTACAGCGAAAAACCTCAAGGCGAATGCGGTGCCGGCCGCAACTGCGATCACACCCAGCAGCCGCACCGTGCTGGAGAAAATGGTGTCCGGATCGCCATAGGCCGCGAGACCCAGGGCCGTTGCTGACGAAAACACGATCCAGGCCGTGATGGGTAGAACAAGTGTGCCGAGGAGGAGCAGTCGCACGGCATGGCTGGTCTCCATACCCATGATGGCCAGGAAGTGCGGAACCACGGTCACGCTGGATGCAGCCAGAAGCAGGATGATGGGCGCGAGAAACTCCTCAGGCACGCCGAGTGCCAGACCCAGCCACAGCACCATCAAAGGCACCGCTATCTGAAGACAAAGCGCCGTCAGCACGGTATTTCTCAGGTCGTTCCCGCCTCCGGTGATGGCCGATGGTCCCGTGCGGAAGCAGGCCAGAAACAAAAGGCCGCCGATAGCCATGCCCACAATGGGTAGAAAGGTCTCGGCAACCGGCCGCGCGAAAGCGCCAACCAGCAGACCGCCGATGAGGAACCAGCGTGCCCTTTGCCCGCACCAGCCAAGGAAAGCTGTCATGTTGGACCGCAGGCGGCGCTAGGCACGGGCACGCAGCGTGTCGGGCAGCCAGGTGGCGATCTCGGGAAAAGCCATCAGAAGCAACGCCATCACCACCATTATTAGGAACATGGGCAGCGCGGCTCGGGCGATATATCCCATATCGAGATTGGTGAGGCCCTGCATCACAAACAGATTGAAGCCGATGGGCGGTGTGATCTGCGCCATCTCGATGACGACGGTCACAAAGATGCCGAACCAGATGACGTCGATGCCCGCTTCCCGGATCATGGGTTCTACGATGGCCATCGTCAGAACGACGGCGGATATTCCGTCCAGGAAGCAGCCGAGAATGATGTAAAAGACCAGCAAGGCCAGCAGCAATTGGGTGCGGGTGAGTTCAAAGCCGCCAATCCAGTCCGCCAGGCTCCGGGGCAGGCCCGTGAAGCCCATGGCCAGTGTCAGAAACGCCGCGCCCGCGAGAATAAGCGCTATCATGGCCGAGGTGCGCACGGCGCCCATGAGCGATTGCGCAAAGGAGGTCGGGTTCAGCGAACCTTGAAAGGCCGCCAGTAGGAGCGCGCCCACCACGCCAAAGGCGGCTGCTTCGGTGGCGGTGGCAATGCCTGCATACATGGAACCGATGACCAGCAACACCAGCAGGATCACCGGCACGAGATAGAGCGAGTTTTGCAGCTTCTCGCCAAAGCTCATGCGCGGCTCCGGTGTTGGGTGCCAGTCCTTCGACAGCCGGGAATAGACCGCGACATAGGCCATGAACATGGAGGCGAGAATGATGCCAGGCATGACGCCGGCCAGGAACAGTTCGCGAATGCTTTCATTGAGCGTCACGCCATAGACTATGAGCACCAGCGAAGGCGGGATCATCAGGCCCAGCGTTGCGGCGCCCGCCAGCGTTCCGATCACGACTTTTTCTGGATATTGGCGCGCCCTGAGCTCGGGGATCGACATTCGCCCGACGGTCGTCAGCGTGGCGGCGGACGACCCGGAGACCGCCGCGAAGACCGTGCAGCCGACAATATTGGTGTGAACCAGTCCGCCGGGCAGCCGGGCCACCCACGGACTGAGGCCTTTGAACATGTCTTCTGACAGGCGGGTTCGGAATAGGATTTCTCCCATCCAGATGAAGAGGGGCAGCGCGGTGAGCGTCCATGAAGAGGAGGCGCCCCAGATATTGTTGATCATGGAGCCGCCGACAAACGGTCTGTCAGCGATGATTTCCATGCCGACGAAGGCAACGCCCAAAAGGGCCAGCCCCACCCAGACACCGGAGCCGAGAAGAACGAAAAGGACGGCCAGGAAGACCGCGACGGAGGTGAACTGGTCCATCAGTTTTGCCCTCCGTCTCTGGCGATGGCTTCAGCCGGGATGTGCTCGTCATTGGCGCCGCCCAGGCCGCCCTCTACGATGTTGGATTGGCCCTTCAGGAGAAGGGTGACCAGATTGTCCCAGAAGCAGATGGCGAAAATCACGGAGCCGATGGCCATGGACATTTGCGGCATCCAGAGCGGCGTTGCGTCGAGCCCAGAGGACACCTCTCCAAAGCGCCAGGATTGGTATGTGAAGGCGCAGGCGTGCCAAGCAAAATAGGTCGTGGCCGCCGTGCCGATGCCGAAGCACCAAACCTCGCCCCAATGCTTGAAGCGGCCCAGATTGTTGAGAAGCAGGGACACGCGGATATGGCTGCCCGTGTTCAGCGCGTAGGCAAAGCCGAAGAAGCTGGCCGCCGCCATGGCGTAGCCCGAATAGTCGGATCCGCCCCGGAAGGCGAAACCGAATGTGCGGGATGCCACCTGAAGCAGGATCAGGCAGACAATCGCGATCAGGAAAAGGGCGGAGATGATGCCCGAGGCCAGATAGAGCCTGTCTAGCCATCTGCGGATCATCTGTCCCATGCTTGGCCCCCCGACCAATTGTCATCCGTCAGTAAAAAGGCGGCGCCCAATTGCCGGAGCGCCGCCTTTGCAATGTTCAGCCGGTGCGGCTTACATGCCTTTGAACTTTTCGACGATCATGGTGCCGGTGTCGCCAGCGCTCTCGAGCCATTCAGACGTCATGGTTGCGCCGATCTCCTGCAGTTCGGCAACCAGCCCTTCGGATGCCGGTTCAACCGTCATGCCGCCTTCACGAAGGCCATCATAGGTGAACTGTGTGTAGTCGCGGGAGGCTTGCAGGCCACGGGCTTCGGCCTCAGCCGCGCACTCCGTCATGGCGGTTTTCGCCGCGTCCGACGCGCCGTCCCACATGTCCTTGTTCACCATCACCGAGTTGCGTGGCAGCCATGCGTCCACTTCGTAGTAGTTGGTCACGCCGGCATCGAAGACCTTGCGGTCGTAGCCGGTGGCACCGGAGGACACCATGGAGTCGACTGCGCCGGTGGCGAAAGCCTGCTGCACTTCTGCAGCTTCAATCTGGGTCGGCTGCATGCCAGCCAGCTCCGCCAGTCGCGAGGTTGCCGCATTGTAGGCGCGAAACTTCAGGCCTTCCATGTCGGCCACTGAGGTGACTTCCTTCTTGAAGTAGAGGCCCTGGGGCGGCCATGGCACGGAATAGAGGAGCACCATGTTCTGCTCGTCCAGGGCCTTCTCCAGCTCGGGCTTGGCGGCCTCATAGAGCTTCACTGAGTCGTCGAAGGAGGTCGCCAGGAACGGCACTGAATCGATGCCGAAGAGCGGATTTTCATTGGCATGGGCCGACAGAAGGCGCTCGCCAATAGGCACCTGGCCGGTCTGGATGGCGCGCTTGATCTCGCCGCCCTTGAACAGCGAGCCGCCGGGATGGGTGACGATTTCCAGCTCACCGCCCGTTTTCTCGGTCACACAGGCAGCGAACGTTGCGCCGTTCTCAGAGTGGAAGTTGGAAGCCGAGTAAGCCATCGGCATGTCCCATTTTTCGCCGGCCGTGGCGGGTGTCAAAACACCGGCAGTCACAATCAGTGCTGCGCCGGTTTTCAAAATGGTGCTGAGCTTCATTGGTCTCTCCTCAATTTCTCTGCGGGCCAAACCGTCATGTGTTGCGGTCCGGACTGTAGACGGACAGATCGTCATTTCGGGCAATCCCCATCACGCAATCTGCAAGGATGCGACCAGTTTTGGCACTGGCTGTCAATCCGATGTGGTGATGGCCGACGGCCAGAAAGGCGTTGGGCAGGCGTGCGGATGCTCCAATATAGGGGATGGAATCCGCCGGAGCCGGGCGGTGCCCCATCCAGCGCTCCACACGGTCGAAAGTGAGGCCGGGCAGGGCTTCCTTGGTCTGTTCGATCAGGAGATCAAAAGGTGGCTCGGATGGCGGCGGTTCGAGACCCGCAAACTCCACGACGCCGGCGGAGCGTATGCGCCCTTCCATAGGGGTGATGACGAATTTACCCGCCGCCACCATCACCGGGCTCGTGGGCATGATGGACGGATTGTGAAACTCGACATGATAGCCGCGTTCCGTCTCCAGATGCAGTGTGATGCCCAGCTTGCTGGCGACCGGTTTTGACCATGCGCCCGTGGCGAGCACCATCTGGGTGCAGGGATAGGTGGCCTTCTCTCCGATAACGGCTGCTATGTTCCGGGTGCCGTTGGATGACGCCCGTTCGAAGTCCACGACGCGGTCCTTCACGAACTGAACGCCGAGGCTCTCCGCGTGCTCCGCCAGCGCCTTAAGATAGGCGTGGGGATCTGAAACGCGTCCATGGCCATCCAGTCGCACGGCATGACCGACGGTTTCGCCAAAGCCGGGCTGCGCTTCCGAAAATTCCGATGCGGTCATTTGCGTCCAGCGATGACCGCGCTCTGCCCGCACGCCCCAGCTAAAGGCGTCCGCTTCGAACGCCGCACGATCTGTGTAGGCGTAATAATATGCGCCGGGCTTGAGATAGCGCTCGGCCTTTGTGCCCTTGGCCAGATGCGCATGCTGCTCGGGTGCGTCATGGAGCAGGTGGTGCAGAGCGCGGGATATGCGGTCCACGTCGCTTGCATTGGCGTGGGCCAGATAGCGCCGCAACCAGGGCAGCAGGCGGGGCAGGTAGCGCCACCGCAGGAAGAGCGGGCTCTTCCTGTCCAGCACCATAGAGGGCGCTTTGCCAATCAGTCCCGGCGTTGTGACGGGCACCACAGACACGTTGGCCAACACGCCGCCATTGCCCTGGGACGCACCCGCACCGACGCCCCCGGCATCCACCACTGTTGACCGGACTCCTGCTCGGGCCAACCACAGCGCCGTGGCGACACCCATCAGCCCGGCTCCGACGATCACCGCCTGCTGATCGTTCTGGAGTGGCGGGCCTTGCGATTTTCTCTCTTCTGACATGTCTGACTTGGGCCACCGAGCTTCTTGACGCTCGCCACCGTGCCCCGTATGTCGGTGCCCGCGCAACCACCGGCGCTGTGCCGCTTTAGCTCAGTTGGTAGAGCACGTCATTCGTAATGACGGGGTCGTCAGTTCAAGTCTGACAAGCGGCACCATTTCTTTGAGCACATCGGCAAGAGGCTATAGATAGCTGTGCCTCCCTGAGTGCCGATGTCCGCTTTGAGCCCAAACTGGACGGACTTTACGATGTGTATGAGTGACCGTTTCCGGCCCGCTATGCCTGAGCCGTGAGCCAGTCTAGGAACGGGTCAGCTTCTTTCGGCGGCCCGTTCTTCCTGGTCAAGAGGAAGTAGTCCTGGCTCTTGAGCGTTGGTCCTTCTAGGCGCTTTAGTCTGCCCGTCGCCAGGAAATGCGCTGCGATCACGTCATCGCTCACAGCTGCGCCCAAACCTTGGACGGCGGCATCGACAGGAAAGTCACATCGACTGAAACCAAGTGCCATCTGCGCTTCCGGATAGGGCAGCTTTGCCGCCGCAAACATTCTACGCCACCACTGATCTGTCTGATCGTGCAATAGAATCGTTCCATCGAGTTCCGAGACCGACTGCGCCGGACAAGACGAACTGGCTACGGCGATTATTGTCGGCTGCAAGAAAGGCTGCCGCTTAAACCCTGCGTAGTCGAGCGCTCCCCAGATGATAGCAATGTCAGTATCGCCTGGCAAAAGACGCGGCCGGTCAGCACGTGCCCGAAGGTTCAGCCGGACATTGAGGCCATCGATTAGCGTCTGACTCATGCGAGGCAGAAGCCAGAAACGCAGCAATTCGGCGTCGATATCAAGCGTTATTTCGGGGCGCGGGAGTTGTCGCGGAGCATCCGCCAATTGTGCGAACCCCTCGATTACACGCGCGGCATAGTCAGCTCCGGCTTCAGTCAGCGATACTGCCCTGTGTTCCCTAGTGAACAGCGCAAAGCCGAGGTCAGTTTCGAGATGCCTGATATGGCGGCTGATGGCCGCCTGCGTCAGCCCGAGCTCCTCACCAGCCTTTGTGAAGCTCTCATGGCGGGCGGCAGCGTCGAAAGCCCGGAGGGCGCTGAGGTTGGGAAGATGCCGAGTTTGCATGATCCATGCTCATGTAAAGCGGAAAGAAAGTCGTTTGAGATAATTATGCGGCTCGAGTACGGCACATGCAAATCATTGGAAACCACCAGATGCCGCCGACACTCTTTCTTGTCCTGTCACCGCTGTGTCTCAGTATCGGTTCAGTCCTTGCGAAAGGGCTGATTGCAGGTGGACTACCGTTCTCCATCGCAGAGATCGGACCACTCGCATTCCTGACCTTCCAGTTGATCGGATCGCTGATATTCCTGGGTGCGGTCGGTGCGATGCGATCCCAGCCCTTCAGGTGCGGCTCTGCTTGGCCCCTTCTGACGATTGCGGGGCTTATCCTCGGACTAGGGTCGATTGGAACGGTCATGGCGCTTGTCTACATTCCGGTAGGTGAAGCATCGGTCATCTGGGCTATGCAGCCCTTCGCAATGATCGTTTTGGCCTGGCTACTGCTCAGGGAACCCACGCCAATGCCGACGATCCTTTTGTGTATCGTCGGTGTCGGAGGTGTGATCATGATCGTGACAAGCGGGTTTCAGGGGACGGCGGAGAACCGACTGCTCGGCTCGATCTTCGCGATTGGCACGGCACTGTCGGCGGCGGTATATGCAGTCTGGATGCGCCAGGCCCGGGACAGTGTCGATCCATTCTCGGCCCTCTTAGTCGTGCAGTCTTCAACACTCGTAGTTGTGATCTGCGCGTGGGCCATAGCCGCTAATACGGGACTTGTTGTCGGCGACAGTGCCGGCTGGTGGGATGTCTTTGCCGCTATGGTGACGGGCACACTCTACTATGGACTGGCCTACATTCTGTTCCTCTTTGGCCTCCAACAAATGGAAGCAGGAAAAGCAGGCATGTTCCTAAACCTCGCGCCGGTGTTCACGATCCTTCTGGCCTTGATGGTTCTGGGTGAACGGCTTTCACCTATGCAGTGGATAGGTTCGGCTGTTGTAATTGTAGCGGTCGCGCTCGCTGGATGGCTGAATGCGCGACCGGTTGCGTAAGCGAGTCTTCAGCCCAAATTTCGAACGGCCGCAAAGTCCGCATACCGGGCATTGATATCGCCGCACATCGAGCGTCGCGGAGGTGACAGGTTTGAGCATACCAAGTTGCTTTGCCTGGAAGCAAAGCAGCGCCAAGTTTGGCACTGTCCAGCCTGTCTGCTCCAGTGGCGCACTTTAGGCCGCGCATCCCGATTTAGATGGCTCTGGCCCGTCGTTCCAAGAGACTCAGCCAACCTGAGCTGACAGCTGCAGCTCCTTCTTTGCGACATACCCAAGGCTGCATGCTCGGGTTCCAGTGCGTTTGTCCAGCGGCACCATCCGGGATGATGTGAAACCGGCCCGTTGCATCCACGATAGTGCGGTTGGCGCGTCGACCTGGTGGGTTCTCCAAACCAGCTGGATGTATCTACCAAATCTGGACCGGCGCGTGATGCAGCAGATCATCATGCCGCCAGGCTTGAGGACGCGTTGGAGTTCGGCCAGCACGGGAACGGGATCGGCTAGGTGCTCCACCACATGCGCCATTAAAATGACATCGAAAGTGTTGTCCTCGAGTGGCAAAGCGCTGAGATCGGCCTTGAGTGTTTGCATGCTCACATTTGGCTTGTGAACCGTACGCCGCGCCCGGTTGAGCATCTGTGTCGAGATATCGACACCCAGAAGGTCCACATCGCATGACACCAAATCCGAAAAGGCCTGGGACATGGCTCCCGTGCCTGCTCCTGCATCCATGACTTGAAGTGGCAGACCAGTGTCTGACAACTGCCTGTCACGCAGGGCGAATGCGATCAGCTGATGGTACGCATCGACGAATCCAAGTTTCTCAACCTTGGATTGCCACACATCTGCGGTGCGGTCGTAGTGATGCTCCAATTCTGCAGGTTCAAAAGGCCTTCGGCTGATGGAGACGTTCCAACTGCCAAGAGCGCGTGACCAGACGGGAATGGCTGGCGGTAGCTCTGAGTGCGGCTTGCCTGAAGCGATGTCACCGAACATGGCGTGCCTCCTTGATCTCGCGGGCCGCGCCTTCGGTTTGCCAGCCCCAGCTGAGATAAAGAATGAGCAGGAACGTCGCTCCGGTCGCGCTGGCCAGCAGGTAGTCGTCCGGATCATTAGGCGGCAGCATGAAGAGACCTGCAAAGGCGAAAAGCGGAACCACGAGGTTTAGTTTTCTGGCCGCCGACGGTATCAGCTCCACAGACAGCACCATGGTGGCCACGAGAACTATCAGTGCGATGCCGCCTGCAACGAGCCCGCTGTCGGTGACTGGGTTGCCTTCAAAAGTACCGACGAGAATGCCTTGTATGGTTTCAGCCGTGGCCAGCTCATGAAGGTCCTTGAAGATGGTGATGAGAAGAGCGAACAGCCACAATCTGGACAGTGTGTGGCCGAAGTGCTCCGACGAGTGTGTTTTTAACATGGGTGCGCTTTTCCTTAAGGGAATTGAGCGATCCGGCTTCACATGTCCGGTCGCTTTCTGGCGCGGTTTTGATCCATACACAGATCGAATAAAATTGACGAAATTTGCAAGTTCGATATACGAAAATATATGAACTGGGATGCTGTATCTTTTGACTGGAATCATGTGCGGGCCTTCCTTGCGACGGTGGAAGAAGGCTCGCTTTCGGGCGCGGCGCGTGCGCTAAAGCAGACCCAGCCCACTCTCAGTCGCCAGATTTCTGCGTTGGAAGAGGCACTCGGACTGACCCTCTTTGAACGCGGCACCCGTTCACTGCAATTGACCCAAGCGGGCGTGCAGTTGCTCAGTCACGTCCGGGGCATGGCCGATGCGGCGTCGCAGATTTCCCGGGTGGCGACAGGCCAAAGTCAGGATATTGAGGGCAACGTTCGCATCACGGCCAGCGACGCCATGTCCGCCTACGCGCTACCCGCTTGCCTGATTGCTTTGCGAGAGCAGCATCCCGGCATCAGCATTGAGATGGTGCCATCAAACGAATTGAGCGATCTGACCCGGCGCGATGCCGATATCGCGATCCGCCATGCGCGTCCCGAGCAGGCGGACCTGGTGGCCAAACGCCTGAAGGACATTGAGATCGCGCTATTTGCGTCCACCGATTATTTGGAAGGTTTGAATGGTGCGCCGCTCACAAGCGCAAATTTCATCGGCTACGGGCATCCCGAGCGTCTGGCACCGCAGGTGAATGCCATGGGCATCAAGGTGACCGTTCGAAACTTCGGTTTCACGACGACAAACGGTGTCACCATGTATGAGTTGATCCGTGAGGGAGCAGGCATCGGTCTGCTGCCTGTATCGGTGGCGGAGGGTAAGTTTGGTTTAGAACGGGTGCTCCCTGATGGCCCGACGTTCGGGGTGGAAACGTGGCTTGTGACGCACCGCGAAATCCGGACAAACAGGCGCATTCGACTGACGTTCGATCATCTGGCGGCCGAGCTAACAAAAGACAAATGGCGCAATCTTGCAGCGAAAGTCTGAGAAATTCGCCCAACCACAACAAAGCCGAGGGGTCGGAAAACAGGGCGGATGTAAACCGCGCCTCAGCTGCACTTCGAAGCATACTTGTTCGGCGACGTGGCCAAAATCAG
>JBCBXA010000043.1:0-21485 GCA_039816825.1 Pseudomonadota bacterium
GACAAAAGAAAACCGGCCAGGAAATTCCGGGCCGGTGAGTGGGCATCGAGTGCGGTCGATACCGAGATTATCAGAGGGAGAAGCCATGAGTGGAGACCACTCGTGGCATGACGTTTACGTAAGAGGTAGTTTGGCGCACTACAAGGTTTGCCAGCCCGGGTAACGGTAACGCGCATCATGGGCGATGGGGCCGGCGATGGGTCTGGCGTGGCCCGATCCATTACCTTGACGGCTGCGAAACTCTCCAAAAGCCGCCGGTGCGACCGAGAAGCTGTTCACGAATGTTGGCATCTATGGCGGCTGGTGCCCCGCGAAGCTATATTCCTACCTTGGCATCAAAGCGTCTCAACACCCAACAGGTCTCACATGTCCGCTTCAGCAACCTCCCTGCCGCCGATCCATACGAAAGTCCTGATCATTGGTTCAGGCCCGGCGGGCTACTCAGCTGCCATCTATGCGGCCCGCGCCATGTTGGAACCTGTGCTGGTGGCCGGGCTCGAGCAGGGCGGTCAGTTGATGATCACCACCGACGTTGAAAACTATCCCGGCTTTGGTGACCCCATTGAGGGCCCATGGTTGATGGAACAGATGAAGCTGCAGGCCACCAATGTTGGTGCGCGGCTGGAAAACGATCACATTCGTGAACTTGATCTCGATGCTCGCCCCTTCCGGGCGGTGGGCGACAATGGTCAGGTCTATACCGGTGACACGGTCATCCTCTGCACCGGTGCGAAGGCCAAATGGCTCGGCTTGCCGTCCGAGGAAAAATATATGGGCTTTGGCGTGTCGGCCTGTGCCACCTGTGACGGCTTCTTTTATCGCGGCAAGCATGTTGTGGTTGTCGGCGGCGGTAACACGGCCGTTGAAGAAGCACTCTATCTGTCCGGCATCGCGTCCAAGGTCACTGTGGTTCACCGGCGGGACGAGTTCCGTGCTGAGCGCATTCTGCAGGAACGCCTGTTCGCAAAAGAGAACGTCAATGTGATCTGGGATTCGGAAGTCGGGGAAGTCATCGGCAAGGATGCTGCGCTTCCCGGCATGCCCGGCACTGCGACCGGCGTTCGACTGAAAAACCGGCAAACCGGCGAAGAGACCGAGATGGAAATGGACGGCATGTTCGTCGCCATTGGCCATGCTCCGCAGACAGATCTGGTAAAGGACAAGCTGAAGATGCGCGAGAGCGGCTATCTTTGGACGGCCCCGGACTCAACCGCCACCGATATTCCGGGCGTGTACGCGGCTGGAGATGTGACAGACGATATTTATCGCCAGGCGGTGACGGCGGCGGGAATGGGCTGCATGGCAGCTCTTGAGGCTGACAAATATCTCGCTGGTCTTGAGCCTTCCAAGATGGCGGCGGAATAAGCGCACCACGCTTTGACATTCCGGCCGGGACGTTAAATCGTTCCTCAGTGCCCGGTCTCCATCGGTTTCCGGCGCTGATCATTTGCGGTGAAGGACCGGAGACACATGCCACTTGATTGGGACAAATTGCGCGTGTTCCACGCCACCGCAGAGGCGGGCAGCTTCACGCGTGCTTCCGATACGCTGCACATCTCGCAATCGGCGATTTCGCGCCAGGTCAGTGCCTTGGAACACGACGTTGGGGCGCCTCTCTTCCAGCGCCATGCCCGCGGTCTTGCGCTCACTGAAGAAGGCGAAGCGCTGTTCCGAACCGCTCGGGAGTTTGTGAAGAAACTCGAGATTGTGAAGGATCAGCTCAATGACAGTCGCGACAAGCCCGAAGGGTCATTGAGGGTAACGACGACCGTTGGCCTGGGCTCCTTCTGGCTCACAGAGCGGATCCCGGAATTCACGCGCCGTTTCCCCAACATCAATTTGCAGTTGCTGTTCTTCAATCGTGAGCTCGATCTGGCCACACGGAAGGCCGATTGTGCAATCTGGTTGAGGGCTCCGCAGCAAGGCGACCTGATTCAGCGCAAGCTCTTCACGGTTCACCTGCACGTCTACGCGTCGCCCCAATATCTGGCGGAGAACGGCACGCCGCAATCCATTGATGATCTGGACGACCACCGCATCATCACGTTCGGCGAGCGGGCGCCGGACTACCTGATGGGTGTCAACTGGCTTGAGACGGCTGGCCGCACGGCCAGCAATCCGCGTCAGTCTTCGTTGAAGATCAATTCGCTCAACGCCATCAAACGCGCCGTTGGCCATGGCTGCGGTATCGGCGTTTTCCCCGATTATATGGTGGATGACAAAACCAAGCTGACGCGCATTCTGCTGCACGAGGATCTGCCCACTTTCGAAGCTTTTTTCTGCTATCCAGAAGAGATGCGGGGGTCCGCCCGCCTGGAAGCGTTTCGTGATTTTCTGGTGGCCAACGCCGCCCAGTGGCGCTTCTAAGCGCTGCTCTTGTCCAAGGCGTGCAATATCGCCTCGACGGTGCGCTCAAGAGGCGCGCGCCCATTGGCAAGAAATGCCGCTCCTGCGGCTTGCATCGTTGGAAATTCATCGCGGTGTGCGATCATGGATGCCAGCTCTGAAACGGAGTTAACCTGTCTGGTCGCTCCGGCTGCATCAAGGGTGGCGTAATCTTCGGCGAAGGTGGTTGTGTCGGGGCCGTGCACCACGACGGAGCCGACGGCTAGGGCCTCATAGGGGTTCTTTCCCGTGAGTGGCTGGCCCTCATCGGGCAGTGAAAAGCCCATGAACACAAGGTTGGAGGCGCGGAGCCACACTCCCATTTCACCGATGGTGTCGATGACCAGGGCATCGGTCTCGCGCAGGCTGTCCGGCATGGATGAGCGCATGGCCACTGTGAGGCCTGCGTCCTGCAGGGCCTGTGCCTGCAATTCGAAGACTTCCGGTTTGCGAGGGGCCACCACTGTGAGAAGCCGGGGCTCAAGCTCAGTCGCCGCGATGTGAGCCTTGACGATGGTTTGAACCTCCTGCCTGTGCGTGGAGGCTGCTACCCAGCAGGGCCGGTCGCTGAGCGCCTTCCTGAAGGCAGCCGACAGGGCCGGGGTGTCGGGCAGGGGCGGTGACGCCACCTTCATCGAGCCCACAACCTCAAGCGCTTCTTCTTTGGCGCCAATGGCTTTGAAGCGGGCGAGCGAGGCCGTGTCCTGCAACAGGATATGGGGAAAGCCGCCCAGCAGATCTTGGAACAGTCGGCCTGCCCGCCTGCGCCGCACAAAGCTGGCTTCCGACATGCGTGAGTTGATCAGCAGCGGGTGCACACCTCTTTGCGAGCCCCATTCCTGCGACCAGCGGATAAGGCCCGGCCAGAAGTCGCGCTCAGAAAAGGCAATGGCGTCAGGTCGCCAATGGGCCAGAAACGTGTCCACCGCCGATCTTGTGTCAGCTGGGGCAAACTGGTGGATGGTGCGCGGCGGCAGCCCGTTTTGTTTCAGCGCATCGGCGGAGGCCGTGGTCGAGGAGGTCAGCAGAAAGTGCAGGTCTGGCCGGGCTTCACCAAGGGCTATGATGACTGCTCGCAAGGCCATAGCTTCGCCGACAGAAACTCCGTGAAGCCATACAATTGGGCCGCCTGGCCTTGTGACCGACGTCACGCCGAACTTTTCCTCAACCCGCACCGGATGTTCTTTGCCGCGGCGCAGTCTCCATTTCATGGCGATGCGCCACAGGGGCAGGGAGACACTGCCCAGAGCGCTGTAAAGCCGCAGCAAATAACCGGGTCGCGGCAAATTCATGGGCACGGTGAGCCCCTTGAGCTGTGACATCTAACATCCCGGTTGCGTTCGCCGCGATTGCGCCGATAAAAGCATCTAGCAACTGATTTGCGTCGGTGGCAGCCTTAAGCTCCGCGCTTCACAGAATACGTATGGGCCGGCAATTTTGCGGCCTGCAATGCTGAACACGGATTTCAGCGAACGGAGAACCCTATGTCTGCGGGCTCGCAACCTTTACGCGTCTTCATCGGCTGGGACAGCCGTGAAGACATCGCCTATCAAGTCGCTCGAAAGTCCATACTCGACAATGCAAGCGTCCCCGTGGAAGTGATGCCCATCAAGCTGCAGGAGCTGGTCGATCGCGGCCTTTATACGCGTGAAGTCGACCCATTGGCGTCGACCGAGTTCACCTATTCGCGTTTCCTGGTGCCGCACCTGGCTGGCTTTGAAGGCTGGGCTCTTTTTGTCGATTGCGACTTTCTGTTCTTCGGCGATGTGGCCAAGCTGGAAGACTATATGAATTCCGATCACGCCGTGGTCTGCGCCAAACACGATTACAATCCGACCGCTTCGGTGAAGATGGATGGGGCCGTTCAGACCACCTATCCACGCAAGAACTGGTCGTCTTTCATGCTGTACAATTGCGGCCACCCGTCCACCCAGCAGCTGACGCCGGAAAGGGTGAATGCGGAGACAGGGGCCTACCTGCACCGTATGCAGTGGGCGGCTGATGATGAGATCGGCGAACTGCCCTACAGCTGGAATTTCCTCGAGGGCTGGTACGAGAAGTTTGAAGACAGAAAGCCAGACGCAGTTCACTACACACGCGGCGGGCCCTGGTTCAAAGACTGGCAGGCCGTGGATTATGGCGACGAATGGCGTGCAGCCGCAAAGGACCTGGGATGGTCCCTGGACCAGGCCATCTAGTGTTGCTGACCGCTTGATGTCTGCTGCAGAGCGCTCGCGCTACCCCGTTTTCGTAAGCTACTACACGCCGGGAACGCACTATGAACAGCTTGCCAATGGTTTGCGGGCTTCCCTCGACAGGCTTGGACTGGATCATCATATCGCAGGCTTGCCGACCCGAGGAAACTGGGTGGCCAATTGCGCGCAAAAGGCAGAGTTCGTGCGAGATGTCTGGCATCAGATGGATCGTCCGATCTGTTGGGTCGATGCCGACGCCGTTCTGAGGCGACGTCCGAAACTGTTGCGTGATTTCGATGCCGATATGGGTGTTGTTGTGCGCAAAGGGCATCGCTTCTTTGGTGGCCAGGTAGCCTTTGGGCGCAGCGAGATCGCCGGTCACATGGTGGACCGTTGGGCGGAATACGCCGTTCGATATCCGACCGTCTGGGATCAGGTAACACTGGGCTATGTCTGGTGGGATCAGCTGGTGGAAACCGGCGCTGAAGTGGAGTTCTGGCCGGGTTCCATTATGACCAAAGGCGAGAAGAATCCTCTCTACGCCGCGTTGCAGAAGCTCTTCATGCCAGGGGCTTTCTTCCACGCGCAGGAAAGCCGGCGCAGCCGCGATTCAGTTGATAACCGGCGCGTCCGCCCGCCCGATGCACCGGAATTCACATCCAATGATTTGCCCCATTGGTGGGCGGAAGCCTATCACGCCCGCGCGCCATTCCCCCTTTCTGCCGCGCAGCGCGAGGAGCTCGGTTTGATCGAGGTGAAGCGCTAGCGGGGAAGAACGGTCAGCGCGGACAATCGTTGCAGCGCTTCCTCAATGGTTTCTGACGGTTCACCTCTTTGCAGAGCCGCTGCTTGCGCAGTCGCAATTCTCGCCTTGTCGGACACCAATGCGGCAAGCCGCCTGGACCATGGGAGCGACGGGTTGGCTTTCAGGTCTGCAAGTGCCACCGTTTTGTAGTGCCGCATCGCTTCCTGCTTGCGGGCAAACCGGCTGTTTGGATTGTCCTCCAACTCGTAGTTGGCAAACCCCATGCCGTCCTTCAGCGATTTCAGGTGCCAGTAGGTGAAGCCTTTGAAGACGCGGCGGTATTCACGCTTCTCAAACCGCTCGAACCGTGGGTCGAAACGGAAGTAGGATCGTTCGTTGACCTCGAAGAACCCGATGTCTCCCTTGCCGGAGATTGCGGGGCTTTGCAGAACTTCGACAGCACCCTCCAATTCTTTTGAGGGTGCGAGATTGAGACCTGAAAATGCCCACAACTCGGAAGCGGATTGATCGCCTGCCCGAATGCTGGAGACAAGCGCCCGCAACGGTTCTTCGATGGCAAGATGATCATCATCGAGCTTCGTCACCGTCCGGTAGCGCGTCTGGGCGAGGGCAAAATTTGAGTAGTTGACGATCGAGGATGGATCGTCCGCCGGCGTCTTCTTGTGCCCTTCGCTCCCGGGCGGGAAGACACGGTCACGATAGTGAAAAAGCCGAAGGCGGGGGCCGTACTCCGCTCTCAGCGCTATGAGGATGTCTTCGGTGGCGTCGGTGCAGCCATTGTAGACCGCAACCACTTCATCGAAGTGATGGATGTGACTGCGAACGGTGGCCTCTAGAAACTCGGCGCCGTTCTTGATGCGCATGAAGGCGGATAGGCCTTCACGCCGCTCCGCCAGATTGAGGTCGGCGGGGGAGAAGCTGTAACCGGAAACGCCGGTTACAGGGCCTTTAGACAAAGCGGACGCTCAGAATTTCATAGGACCGAGCGCCGCCCGGGGCCGCTACCTCAACCGAATCGCCTTCCGTTTTTCCAATCAGCGCCCGTGCGATGGGCGAGGAAATGGACACCTTGCCCAGCTTCACGTCAGCCTCTTGGTCGCCAACGATCTGATAAGTCTTGGCTTCTTCCGTGTCCTCATCTTCCAACTCGACGGTGGCGCCAAACTTTACGCTGTCGCCGCCGAGCTTGGATACGTCGATTACGTCGGCGCGCGCAATCAGATCTTCGAGTTCAGAAATGCGGCCTTCATTGTGGCTCTGCGCTTCCTTGGCTGCATGGTACTCGGCGTTCTCCGAAAGGTCGCCATGGGCGCGCGCTTCCGAAATGGCTGCAATGATGTTGGGACGTTCTTCGGATTGGCGGCGCTGCAGCTCTGCTTTCAGAGCCTCGTGGCCACCAATCGTCATTGGAACTTTCTCGACCATATCAGGCCTCCGCGGTGAAGGTGATCGACGGAATTGACCGTTCGATCCGTTTGGCAGCGAGCCACCAGACAAAGAAAAAACGGTCGCCGGACAGCCGACAACCGCTGACTTGAATTCAGGTCTCCCAATATAAGCAGGGTGGTGGGACTTGTGAAGATCGTGCCGGTCGATTGGTCAAGCCTGCGCGATGATAGACAAGGCAGGTGTTTAGTCCGCGAGTCTCATTTTTTGATTTTTCTGCTGTGAATGTCCCTAGGTCAGGTTACGGTGCTGCGGAGTTCATGCAGCAAAGAGATTCCCCGTGGAACAACAGAAAACTCCCCTGGAAAGCTTGAGAAATGCCGCGCTGTTTGCGCGCGCCTGCCTTTCTTCGCCAGCCGCCGTCGGTTCTATCATACCGAGCTCCAGATACAGTGCGGAGGTAATGACTGAAGGTGTGAAGCCGGGCGGTACGGTCCTTGAGCTCGGCGCTGGAACGGGCGTCTTCACCAAGGCGCTGCTGGATAGGGGGGTGAAAGCTGCAGACATAGTGTTGGTAGAGCGGGAGGAGCGCTTCGTGCCCACATTGCGTGAGATGGCACCCGATGCGGAACTGTTGAATGACGATGCTTTTGCTCTGGCGAAGGAATGGGCGGATGGCGGGCAGCGCTTCGATGTCGTGGTGTCGGGTCTTCCCTTCCTCAATTTCCCGAAGGAGCGTGCCTTGGAACTGCGAAACGATCTCCTTCGTTGTCTCAATCCGGGTGGTTGGATCTCACAGATCACATACGGTCCAAAATCACCGATTGCGCTGGCACCCGTCGATGGAATGAATGTCAGTGGTCATCGGACAAAGCTGGTCTGGCGGAACCTGCCGCCAGCCCATATTTGGCGATACAGCCTGGGTGTTGCCAACTAGGGAGCGATGTTGGATCGGCTGGCGCTCAAGACCCGCTCGGCAACGATCTCCGCTGTGGCCGCTGATAGGGTCCAGCCCAGATGGCCGTGACCTGTGTTGTAGAACACGCCCGACTTCGACCCCGCCTCGACCTTCGGCATCATGGACGGCATCATGGGCCGCAGACCTGCCCACGGCACTGCGTGCTCGGTGGAGATGGTGGGGAACAATGTCTCGCACCATTTGACCAATGGCTGAATGCGGTCGTCCCGGATGTCCTTGTTGTATCCGTTGAACTCGGCGGTTCCCGCGATCCGGAACCGTCTTGGGCCAAGCCGGCTGGATACGATTTTGGCTTTGTCGTCCAGAAGGCTGACGGTGGGTGCAGCGGCCTGGCTGTCGGCGTCATCCATCTGAACGGTGATCGAGTAGCCTTTCACGGGATAGACGTTCACCCTGTCACCCAGCGAAGCAGCGATGTTCCGACTGCCCACGCCGGCGCAAACGATCACAGCGTCAAACTTCTCCTCGCCGTGCCCCCCATCCGTGGACCAGTTGATCGTGATGCCGTCTCCAGCGTGAGCGGTGTTTGTGCACCGGGTTTGATATCGAAACGCAACACCTTTGGCTTCGCATGCCTTGGACAGAGCCCTGGTGTAGGAGTGAATGTCTCCCGAAAAGTCTGATGGAGTGTAGAAGCCGCCCACCAGGTCGGCCTGAATGGATGGCTCGATCCGTCGTGCTTCTTCGCCGGAAATTTCGTGGCGCTCCAAGCCGCCCCGTTCCAAGAGCTTGTTGACCTTGCGGGCGTGCGCCAGTTCTTGTTGATCCTGGTAGATATGCAGGATTCCGCGATCCTCGACGTCGAACTCAAAGCCCTCGTTTTGTGCCCAGCTCTTCAGATGGCTGCGGGCCTCCATGGCCAGTTTAACGGTTTGGATGGTGTTGGCTTCATAGTTCGGGATGTTGCCCATGAACTGGGCCATCCAGGAGTACTTGTGCCAACTGGGCTTGGGGTTGACGAGCAGCGGCGCGCCCGGCTCAAACATCCACTTGATGCCCTTGAAGATGGTTGCCCAGCGGGTCCAGACTTCCGCATTTGATGCTGACAGTTGCCCGCCATTGGCAAAGCTCGTCTCCATCGCCGCGTAGCGATTCTTGTCAAAAACGGTGACGTCGAAACCGCGCTGCGCAAGCGCGTAGGCCGTGGTGACCCCGGTGATCCCGGCGCCGATGATTGCGACGGATTGTATTTTCTGAACCATAATAGGCTCCTGCAGATGGCGCATTTCGCGCTGTGGACGGTCGAGGCGCAACGCGCCCCGTGTTGGTCCCATCTGTCACGAACCTGAGAGCTTGGCGGGCGGCGTTTGACGTTCGCTCCGCTTTCTCCTTCGGTGGGCACTTTGGTGCCGCTCTCCAGATAGCCGATTGTCGGGCAGTCCCTGTGCCTGAGAGTTTCCGGGGCGTTGCTCCTTCGGCGTCAAACGGTTTGGATCCGCCTGATCTCTCCTGCCGCAATCTTGATTGGCTTTATGACAGATACACCGATAAATAGCGCTGCAAAAGCCAGCATTTCAGTCAGTGAGCTGATTTTTTGGGCGCTCTGAAAGAGCTGGCGTTGCGAAGCTGATGGCCGTCACTCTAGCGGCGACGTTTGCCGAAGGAGTTGCTGGGTGTGCCCCGGAAGCATTTGATGATCCACGGATAGGTCTCGGTGGCGTAGTAGCCATATTGCCCGTCTACCGTCATGCCGTTGCACTCGTCGAGGTCGCCCTGTCCGGTGAACTCCCAGTCCGCAACATAATAGCCAGTGTAGGTTCCGCCAGGGCTGCCATTGCCCGATGGCCTTGAGCCCTGCTTGAGACGATAGCCGGAAGTCGCCTTTCGGACCGTTCCGCTGGCATCTTTGAAGTAGCCGTTGAAGATCGGGAAGCCGTCGGCGGCGAAGCCAATTACCGTTGAGCCTGTGATCGGACCGCTTGTACCTGCCAAGGCCATCGGGTTGGCATGGTAGTGATACGTGCCATCGGGCTGGCTGTGGCCGTGATTGGTGTCTTCACCGAAGAAGTTTCCGGCAGATGGCGGATCGATCAGCCAGGGATGTGTGTCGGAGCAGCCGGCCGGCGTGTTGCCGTTTGCGTCGGTGCGGCGGGCGCTGGGATCGTAGCAGCCTGCCGAGAGAACATCGACTGGAACGCCATTCAGCATCACTGCGTCGTAGCTGCTGTGTGTGAGGCGCGTGACGGTCGAGTTCAGCAGAGGGTTACGCGAGACCGAGAAGCTGAGATTCTGGGGCTGCATGGCGTTTCGAAACGATGTCGGGCCGTCATTCACATCATGATTGGGAATGGCACTTGACTGGATGGTGCATGTGTTCCCGTCAGTGCTGACCGAGATCTGACCGGTGTAGGATGTGTTGCGTTTCACATCCGTCGATGAAGTGGTGTTCTTGCCAACATGGTCGGCGCAATCGGCTGAGGCGTTGCTCAGAACGGCCCCGTTGAGGGTGCCTGCGGTGGCCAACACCCCTGCAGATGTGCACCCCACCAGGCCGATGGCTGCTGCGAGGACTGCGTTGAACTTAAGTGATGTCATGGGTCTTCTGCCGAAATTTCTCTGTCGACCCAACATGGCACCCAAGCGCTGGGCGGGTCGAATTAAAAACCGGACATAAACAAGACGATTTGGAAAGACTGGCGCAGCATTGCCGCGCCTTATGCCGCCTCGAAGTAGCTCTGGAGCGCGCGCACGGACATGTCGCCTTTGGCCATCGCTTCAATCGCCTGGCTGGCGGCCACGGCTCCTGAAACGGTGGTGAAATAGGGCACCTTGTTCATCAGTGCTGCCCGACGCAGGGATCGGCTGTCGCTGACCGCCTTGGACGAGCGCGTCGTGTTGATGACCAACTGGACCTGGCCGTTGGTGATGGCGTCAACAATGTTGGGCCGGCCCTCCAGCACCTTTTTCATGCGGCTGACGTCGAGGCCCTGCTCACGCAGATAGTCGCCGGTGCCACCCGTAGCTGTCAGGGCAAAGCCCAGTTCAGAGAGCCGCTGGGCTGCGGGCAGGACACGCTCCCGGTCATCATCATGCACGGAGATGAAGACCGTGCCGCTGGCCGGAAGGCGCGTGCCGCCGCCCAATTGCGACTTGGCAAAAGCCATGGCGTAGTCCGTGTCGAGGCCCATGACTTCACCGGTGGACCGCATCTCCGGTCCAAGGAGCGTGTCGACACCGGGGAAGCGTGCAAACGGAAAGACGGCCTCCTTGACCGCAATATGGTCCAGAGCGCGGGGCGTTGGCCGCGGGCCGTAGGCCGTCAGTGCCTGCTCCAGCGTTTCTCCTGCCATCAGGCGCGTTGCCATTTTGGCAATCGGCGCACCCACGGTTTTGGCGACGAATGGGACAGTCCGGGAGGCGCGCGGGTTTACCTCCAGAATGAAGATCTCACCGTCCTTGATGGCGAACTGTGTGTTCATGAGCCCTTTGACACCGAGGGCCCGAGCCAGTTTTTCGGACTGCCGCCCAAGTTCCTTGCGTGTCTCAGCGTCGAGGCTGTGGGCCGGGAGCGAGCATGCGCTGTCGCCGGAGTGAATTCCGGCCTCTTCAATGTGTTCCATAATGCCGGCCACGAAGACGTTCTGGCCGTCAGACAGGCAGTCCACGTCCACTTCGATGGCGTTGACCAGATAGGTGTCGATCAGCACGGGGCTGTCACCGGAGACAACCACCGCCTCGCGGATGTAACGCTCGAACTGGGCTTCGGTGCGCACGATTTCCATTGCTCGACCACCGAGCACGTAGGATGGGCGGATGACGGCGGGATAGCCGATGGCGTTGACGATCTCGCGGGCTTCTTCCTCAGAGCGCGCGATGCCGTTCTTTGGTTGCTTCAGGTTCTGCTCGTCCAACAACTGCTTGAACCGGTCGCGATCCTCGGCGAGGTCTATCGCGTCGGGAGACGTCCCGAGAATGGGTATGCCCGCATCCTCGAGTGCATTGGCCAATTTGAGAGGCGTTTGCCCGCCGAACTGGACGATCACGCCCAAAAGCTCTCCGGAACTCTGCTCGACCTTGAGGATCTCCATCACGTCTTCTGCGGTCAGCGGCTCGAAGTAGAGCCGGTCTGAGGTGTCATAGTCGGTCGAGACGGTCTCCGGGTTGCAGTTGACCATCACGCTTTCAATGCCGAGATCTTCCAACGCAAAGGCGGCGTGGCAGCAGCAATAGTCGAACTCGATGCCCTGGCCGATCCGGTTCGGACCACCGCCCAGAATAACCACCTTCTTTCGGTCCGATGCCTCCGCTTCGGATGCCAAGGCACCTGCAAAGGGCGTCTCATAGGTAGAGTACATATAAGGCGTGGGGGACGCGAATTCGGCGGCGCAGGTATCGATGCGCTTGTAGGCAGGATGAACGTCCAGAGCGCGGCGTTTGGCGCGCACATCTGCTTCCCTGGTGCCGGTGAGGGTGGCCAGACGCGCGTCTGAAAAGCCGAGTGCCTTCACCGAGCGCATGTTCTCAGCATCGCCAGGCAGGCCGTGGGCCTTCACCCGCTTTTCCATGGCGACGATCTTTTCCATCTCGCGCAGGAACCATGGATCGACGGCGCAGCACTCATGGATAAACTCCACTGAAGCGCCGGCCCGCAGCGCTTCACCGATCTGCAAGATCCGATCAGGCGTGGGTTTGGACAGGACGGCGCGGAGAGCGTTCTTGTCGTCTCCTTCACCAAGCCCCTCGATGGCGATTTCGTCCAAACCATCGAGGCCGGTCTCGAGGCCACGCAACGCCTTCTGGAAGCTCTCGGCAAAGGTCCGACCAATGGCCATGACTTCGCCCACCGATTTCATGGCGGTGGTCAGGTATGGCTCAGAGCCGGGGAATTTTTCAAAGGCAAAGCGCGGGATTTTGGTGACGACATAGTCGATGCTGGGCTCGAAGCTGGCCGGTGTCGCGCCGCCGGTAATGTCGTTCTCCAACTCATCCAGCGTGTAGCCGACGGCCAGCTTGGCAGCGACCTTGGCGATCGGGAAGCCGGTTGCTTTGGACGCAAGCGCAGACGAACGCGACACACGCGGGTTCATTTCGATCACAACGAGACGCCCATTGTCCGGATTGACGGCGAACTGCACGTTCGAGCCGCCGGTCTCCACGCCGATCTCCCGCAGCACCGCAATCGAAGCGTTGCGCATGATCTGATATTCTTTGTCCGTCAGCGTCAGAGCCGGGGCGACGGTGATAGAGTCTCCCGTGTGCACGCCCATGGGGTCGAGGTTCTCGATGGAGCAGACGATGATGCAATTGTCCGCTCGGTCGCGGACCACTTCCATCTCATACTCTTTCCACCCGAGAACGCTTTCTTCCACCAACACTTCGTTGGTGGGGGAGGCCTCGACGCCGCGAAGCACGATCTCGTAAAGCTCGTCTAGCGTGTATGCGATGCCGCCACCGGTGCCGCCCATGGTGAAGGAGGGGCGCACGATGGCTGGCAGGCCAACGATCTGGCTGGCTTTGAGGGCCTGCAACTGCGCAGTGAGCCGGTGTTCTTCGTTCCGATTGGTTTCTCCCAGCGCCCAATCCGCCTCAAAATCGGCCAGAGCTTCTGCACGCTTGGCAGCATCATTGTGCTTGTTCTCAACTGCGGTAATGCGCGCCTCGCGCTCCTTTGCGAAACGCCGCTTCAGTTCCGACGTGTTCACAAAGCTCGCGCGTGGTGTCTCGAGGCCGATCTTCTGCATCGCTTTGCGGAAGAGGTCGCGGTCTTCAGCCTTGTCGATGGCCTTGGCGTCGGCGCCGATCATCTGAACGTTGTACTTTTCGAGAACGCCCATCTGCTGCAGGCTCAGCGCCGTGTTCAGACCTGTCTGTCCGCCCATGGTTGGCAGCACGGCGTCTGGCCGTTCGGCGGCGATGATTTTCTCGACGATCTCTGGCGTGATGGGCTCGATGTAAGTCGCGTCCGCCATGTTCGGGTCGGTCATGATCGTGGCGGGGTTCGAGTTCACCAGTATGATCCGGTAACCCTCCTCCCGCAGAGCTTTGCAGGCCTGTGTGCCAGAATAGTCAAATTCGCAGGCCTGACCGATGACAATGGGTCCGGCACCGATGATGAGGATGGACTTGATGTCGGTTCTCTTCGGCATGTCATTCCCTCACAGCGGCGCAGTTTTGCAGGCGCAGGCGATCCCTCCCGTGCCAGGGCAGGTCGCGTCAAGTTCATTTGGCTGAAGCTGGCTTATAGGGAAGCGATGGGCCGTAAGAAAGCCCTCCACCGCGCTCTTTAAGTCTTCTTTCCCGGTTTCCCACTGGTGGGCCGATTGCCGGACTTGGTTGTGCCGTCCGCAGTGCGCTTTGAGCGGGGCAGTTTCTCGGCTTTGATGCCGTCAAAGGTGAGAACGTGCTTGGAAACGGCAAAGCACGCCAGCTCGACGGTGAGGGGTATTTCCACCGCTTTACCCTCGCGCTCGCCCTTCTCGTAATACTGGATCATGCGCTTGCGCAGACCCAGGCGGTCGGCCGCTTCCTTCTGCCTCAGACCCATGCCCTTGCGCCAGGCCTTGAACTCGTCTGGCGTCATCTCGGCCTCCCGCCACGCACCCCAATTCGGGGCCTGTTTAGTCGGCTCTGGTTGTGAACGAAACCACCTTCTACAGGTGGCGTTAACGAAAAAGCGCACTCAATGCGTCTTTTGTTGACAGGTGGCATTCCTTGATTCATTCTATGATTCAACGCGTTCGAGAATTTCTCTCAGAGAAGCCAGCGCAAAACCACTGTGGGTGCAGGGAGTACAAGACAGCCCACGTGTCTATGGAAAGGACACACTATGCTTTCAGATATCGTCGTTGGCCGCGCGCAGCAGCGCTTGGATCACATTGATCTTCACCGCCACGCGCAGCTCAGCTGCAAGCCATGGCGCATCAGCCAGATCTATCGCAGCATCACGCATCTCTTCCGCACAAAGCGCTGAAGCAACACTGACTATTTTACCCGATGCGGGTGACAGTGGTCGAAGACCCTGTAAATTGACGAGCTAGGGTCAGGCGAAGCGGCCTGCGCACCCATATTGCAATTTGCGGAGTTTCCCATGCGCTGGAAGGGTCGCCGTCAGAGCACCAACATCAGAGACGTGCGTGGACAGTCTTCACGAGGGTCTCGGCGCATCAGCTTTCCGGGTCGTAGGCGCAGCACCGGTGGAAATCGTATTCGTTTGCCCGGTGGAGGTAGCCCAAGGCGCGCTGGTGGCGGCGGAATAGGCATTGTCGGCCTGCTGGTTATTGGCGGCATCATGCTTCTGATGGGTATGAATCCGCTAAGCCTTCTGGGGCTGGGTGGCTCCGGAGGCGGCGGGTCCTTTGCGCCCAACGCTCCACAAACCCAGAATGCGCCCATCACGGCCAACTCCGAACAAAAGGAATTCGTGGCCGTCGTACTCGCTGAGACGGAAGATGTCTGGAACGGCATTTTTCAAGCCAATGGTGCGGTCTATCAAGAACCGGAGCTGGTTCTGTTTTCCGACAGCGTTCAGTCGGCCTGTGGCTTTGCCAGCTCTGCGTCCGGCCCATTTTACTGCCCCGGCGACAGCCGCATCTATCTCGACATGACGTTCTTTGATGAGTTGGCGAACCGGTTTGGCGCGTCTGGCGATTTCGCCCAAGCCTATGTGATTGCTCATGAAGTTGGCCATCATATTCAGAATCTGACCGGCATTCTGCTGGACTTCAACACGCGGCGCCGCTCCATGAGCCAGGTTGAACAGAACCGCTATTCGGTGCGCATCGAATTGCAGGCAGACTGCTATGCAGGCGTGTGGGGATATTTTACCGAGCAGCGCGGTCTGCTCGAGCGTGGAGACCTGCAGGAAGCGCTGAATGCTGCTACGCAGATTGGTGACGACACAATTCAGCGGCGAACGCGCGGCACGATTGTGCCCGAGAGCTTCAATCACGGCACGTCCGAACAGCGGCGGCGCTGGTTTGACAAAGGGTTCTCAACCGGCCGTGTGGAAGGATGCGATACTTTTACTCAGGCCTATGAAGCGCTTTGAGAAGCCACTGAGCGCAGGATAGCCTCGCTGTCGTCGTCGGCTGGAAACAGGTGTTCAATCCTTAGATCGGCGACCGCGATGTCGCCCGGTGTGCCAAACTGGGTGATGGTGGAGAACATGGAAACACCCATGTCGCCCAGCAGATATCGGGCTGGAATCACCGCCTGCTGCACGGACTGTAGGTCACCCTGCCCGCACTGCTCTGCAAGCCGCTCCGCAGCAGCTGACAGAAACGCATCATTGCCCAGCTCCCGCGCTTCCGTCTTCAGCCGCACAGCCAGGTGAGCGCCGACTTCGCGCCAGTTTGAGATGAACTGTTTCAGCCTATCAGTGTCTTCGAAGGGAGCGAGAAGGCTGTCCCCCAGACCTACCCCCATAGCCCCAAGCATGATGGCTGCGGTGCCATTGGTCTGTATGACCCGCCAATATCGGTCGATGGCAAAGGCGGGGAAGGGGTGGTGGCTTTCCAAAAGAATGTCGACGGCTTTTCTAAGGGGCTTCATCTGCTCGGAACTCCAGTCGCGCTGATGATATTCCGCTGCAAAGCCGGCGGCCTGCAAAAGCCCGTTGCGATCCGCCAGTGGCACCTCCAGGTCTGAGGCCAGACGCAGAACCATGTCACGGCTCGGTGCCGCACGACCCGTCTCAAGAAAGGACAGATGTCTGGCGGACACGCCCGCCTCCAGCGCCAGATCAAGCTGGCTGAAGCGGCGCAGTTTTCTCCAATGCTTGAGAAGGGATGAGAACGAAGTGGACGCCGGCTGACCGGGCATGGGTTGGCTTATCATGGTGCCACATTATGACCGCGCGGTCCGTTTGGCACTTACCTGCAAGGTAATTGTTTCGCTTTCTCATTGTGGCGCAGGTTGCGGCTGTTGTTAACAAAGGAGCCGGAAATGCCCTCTCTGACACTCGACCAATCCGTGCGTGGCGTGAAGTTCAGCGCACTTGTTCTCATCGGCTTTGGCCTCCTGACCATTCTGGGTACGACCCCTACAATGGCCGGGATCGCCGACTGGATCCTGCGTCTGGTCATGTTCGACTTCAGCCCTGCCATTTCCGTCAATACCCCCGAGGAGCGGCTGCTGTGCGCCATTCTGGGAGGCGTCATCTCGGGATGGGGCATGATGGTGTGGATGATGGCTGAGGGCTGGTATCGCAGCGATCCGGCCATTGCCGGACGAACGATTTTGGTCGCCTCGAGCGTCTGGTTCGTCATTGATGGAACAGGCAGTGTACTGGCAGGAGCTGCCAGCAATCTTGTCCCCAATATTGGCGTTTACCTCATTCTGGTTTTGCCCGTGCTGCTCTACAATGGTCACCGACAAGCCGCGTCAGCCCAAAATGTCTGACCGGCGCCCAACAGGAGCGGTCCATGCAATCCCCTCAACCCGACACAGCACTTATCGTGATTGATGTGCAGAACGATTTTTGCCCAGGCGGTGCGCTGGCCGTGGCGGGCGGGGATGAAGTGGTGCCGATCATCAACGGTCTGCTTGACCAATTTGCCGCTCGTGTCTTCACACAGGATTGGCACCCGGCGGACCACGCGTCCTTTGCTGACAATCATGAGGGTGCCGAACCCTACTCGATGACGGAGATGCCCTATGGGCCGCAGGTGCTTTGGCCAAGACATTGCGTGATCGGATCAGGTGGTGCCGCATTCCACCGCGACCTGCAGACCGATCCAGCTGACATGATCATCCGCAAAGGATATCGGGCTGAAATCGACAGCTATTCGGCATTCTTTGAAAACGACAAAACCACTCCAACCGGACTGACCGGCTATTTGCGCGAGCGCGGAGTGACCAGCGTCATGCTGGCGGGCCTGGCAACAGATTTTTGCGTCTATTATTCGGCCATGGATGCTGTGAAGCAGGGCTTCACGGCTACCGTCCTTCTGGAAGCATGCCGCGGCATCGATCTTGACGGCTCAATGCATGCTGCGCTGGCCGACATGCGAGACGCTGGCGTAACGCTGCGAGGCAGCTAAGCTGGCTTCTGGCGAACACCGGAACGGCAGCTGTGATGGACCAATTTGGCCGTTTTCGTGTAACGTTCCGCCACCGACCCAATAGGCAAGGATAAAACATGCGGCGCTTCATTTTCGGTACGATCACACATGGTGCAGCTCTGCTCATCGGCTTTGTGCTCGGCATCTATCTGTTGCCAATCATCACTGCACCGCCGTCACCAGACGCCAGCGCGCTGGAAGCTTCAGCGCAAGGCGCTGTCTTCACCGCCGAAATCGCCGAAGATTTGCCCGGCAATGATCTTCTGCATTGGGGCAAGGGCACGATCAGCCTCACCCCGACCCAGATTGTGCATGAGGGCGAACTTGCCCCGGGGCCGGACTATATTGCCTACCTGGTTCCGGATTTTGTGGATCATGAAGACCAGTTTGAGCCGCTGAAGGCACAAAGCCAGGCGCTGGGCTCAGTGAAGACATTCGGTGGCTTTGTCCTCGACATCCCACAAGGCGTGAACATTGAGGATTACACCACGGTCGTCATCTGGTGCGAAGCGTTCTCGGAGTTCATCGCGGCGGCGAAGTACCGGTAGTGCCACCAGGCTGAGGTTTACCCCTTTTGGGTCAGCGCCAGATGCTGCAGCAGAACGACTGTCTTTGCGTCGCGCATGTCTCCTGTGCCGATGGCGGCCATTGCGTCTGAGAACGGCATCTCGATGACTTCGATGCTTTCACCTTCGGCCGCGACGCCGCCGCCTTCGGCCACGCGGTCACCGGCACTGTAGGTGCCGATGTAAAAGCCGATGCGCTCGGTCACGGAGCCGGGGCTCATATAGAGGTCGTAGAGGAACTTCAGGCCGGACACTCGGAAGCCGGTCTCCTCTTCAATCTCCATGGCCACCCGCTCACCCGGGTCTGCGCCTTCCAGAAGGCCGGCAGGGACTTCAACCAGCGGGCCTTCATCACCGGCCAGGAAAATCGGCAACCGGAACTGCCGCGTGAGCAGCACGTGGTCCGTCTCCGGATTGTGCAACAGGGCGCAAACGCCGTGGCCGCGATCATAGGCCTCCCGCACCTGTTCCCGCCATTCGCCTGAGTGAAGACGCTCCCGATAGGTGTAGCGCGTCAGCTCGCCCCAATTGTTCGAAAGAAGATCGGCCTTTAGCGGCTGCACGCGGTCCGTTTCGCGCATGCCGCCTGATGAGCGGTTCTTCCCGGCGCTCACGTGTTTTCGTCCAACAGCGGCAGGCCTTTACGCCCGCGCATGAGATTGGCGAAACGGCGGAACAGATAATGACTGTCCTGCGGGCCGGGGCTGGCCTCGGGGTGGTGCTGCACCGAAAAGACCGGTTTCCCGGGCACAGCCAGGCCGCAATTGGTATTGTCGAACAGGCTGATATGCGTCTGCTCCACATCTGCGGGGAGACTGTCGGCATCGACGGCGAAGCCGTGGTTCATCGACACGATCTCCACCTTGCCGGTTGTGTGATCTTTCACCGGGTGGTTCGCGCCATGGTGGCCCTGGTGCATTTTGATCGTCTTGCCGCCCAGCGCCAGGGCCAGCATTTGGTGGCCGAGGCAGATGCCGAAAAGCGGCACGTCGGCGGCAATGATCTGGCGGATCGTTTCGGCGGCGTACTGGCCGGTCGCTGCCGGATCGCCGGGACCGTTGGAAACGAACACGCCATCGGGCTTGTGCGCCAGAACCGCGTCTGCGGTGGAGTCACCCGGCATGATGGTCAGCTTCATGCCGAGGCCGGCCATCAGCCGCAGGATGTTGCGCTTCACGCCGTAGTCCAGAACCACAACGTTCAGAGTTTCGTCACCAGCGTCTGCGGCGTCGTCAAACCCTTCGTCCCAGACCCACGGGGCTTGCGACCAGGGCTTGCTATCTGGCCCGGAAACCTTCTTGGCAAGATCCGCCCCTTCCAGACCAGCCCAAGCCTTCGCCTGTGCCACAAGCGCATCTCGGTCAAATTGGCCGCTGGGCTCATGCGCGATCACGCCATTGGCCAGGCCCTTTTCGCGAATGAGAGCCGTGAGTGCCCTCGTGTCGACACCCGTCATGGCGATGAGCCCCCGCTCCGAAAGCCAATCATCGAGATGGCCACCGGATCGATAGCTTGATGGGTCCGTGATGTCGGCTTTGAAGATGGCGCCTACGGCACCTGTGCCGGGCACATAGTCTTCATGGTCTTCCTCATTGGCGCCCACATTGCCGATGTGCGGGAAGGTGAACGCAACCACCTGCCCATCATAGCTGGGGTCGGTGAGTATCTCCTGATAGCCCGTCAGAGCCGTATTGAAGCAGATCTCTGCCTCCACACTGCCGACCGCGCCGGCCCCCCGGCCTTCGACAATCGTTCCATCAGCCAAAACGAGAAGAGCGGTGACGGGCAAAGCGTTCCACGGTTGTGGTTCGAAGGACCCGGCTGTGATGGTGGAGGCGGTCATGACAATGGCTCCATCGCTACCCACGCCACGCGGGGCCATCACGGCCCCTGCGGCAAAACTGTGCTCTCAGCTAGCGCCATAGGTTGCGCCGGGCGGGACCACTTGAAATTCGTTGCTGGACCCGTCATCTAACAGCCGAAGAGACCGAGTGCAAATCTACGTGTGCACTAAATAAGTAATATAAATCAACAAGTTGAGTGCTTTCAAGCTGTTATCTCGAACTTGCCCGACTGTTTTGATCGCGCTAGTTTGATGATTTGAGAGTGATGGCTTAGCCGGAACGCACAAAGAGGTTCGTAATGGGCGACGCAGTCATGCGTGATGAAATCACCCAAGCATTGAAACAGGCGATGAAGGGTCAGGACAAAGTCCGGCTCGGTACATTGCGGCTGGTCAATGCTGCCATCAAGGACAAGGACATTGCCGGTCGTGCCAAGGGCAAGGACCAGGTGTGTGATGCTGAGATCCTGGAAATTCTAGCCAAGATGATCAAGCAGCGGGCCGACTCTATCGAGCAGTACAAGGCTGCCGGTCGGATGGAGCTCGCCGAGCAGGAAGCGCGCGAGAGCGAGATCATCGCCGAGTTCCTGCCGGCACAGATGGACGAAGACGCCATGAAGTCGGCCTGCCGACAGGCGGTTAGCGAAACTGGTGCCGAAAGCCTGCGCGACATGGGCAAATGCATGTCTGCGCTCAAAGCCCAATATCCGGGCCAGATGGATTTCGGCAAAGCCAGCGGCATGGTGAAGGGCATTCTGGGCGGTTCTGGCTAGAGCTGCTGCACGCCTCCACCTTCGACCGGTCAAAGCGCCCGCTGTGAATAGCGGGCGTTTTGCGTTCCGTCTCTCGTGATCATTGCCACTTCGGGTTAGGGAAATGCATGCGCTTCACACCGACATTTCTGGATGAGATTCGAGATCGGGTTCCGATCTCGTCCATCATCGGTCGGTCCGTGACCTGGGACAAACGCAAGACGCAGGCGGGCAAGGGCGATTTCTGGGCCTGCTGCCCATTCCATGGCGAGAAGAGCCCGAGCTTCCACTGTGAAGACCGCAAGGGTCGGTATTATTGCTTCGGGTGCGGGGCGTCGGGCGATCATCTGCGCTTCATGACCGAGCACAACGGCATGAGCTTCCCGGAAGCGGTGGAGGCTCTGGCGGCGGAAGCCGGTGTGCCCATGCCGGCGCGAGACGAGCAGGCCGAGAAGCGCGAGCAGGAGCGCGCGTCGCTCTATGACGTGATGAACCTTGCGCAGGATTGGTTTTTGCAACAGCTGCAGACGGCAGATGGCGCAAAGCCCATGCCGAACTGCTGCTGAATCTCCCCGGACAAGCCGCGATCCCGCAGATAGGCACGGGCTTTCG
>JBCBXA010000044.1:0-21438 GCA_039816825.1 Pseudomonadota bacterium
GATCAACCGGACGCTGGCGAACTTGAAGTGACTGATTGCCGGATCGAATTTCAGGATGTGTCGTTTCACTACGGCAAGGCGGGCGGTGTCATTGACGGGCTCTCCTTTGTCGTCGAGCCGGGTCAGAGCCTGGGCATTGCCGGGCCTTCCGGCGCGGGAAAAACCACAATCGCAAGCCTGCTGCTGCGCCTGCATGATGTGGAGCGCGGGCGCATCCTGATCGATGGTCAGGACATAAAGACGGTGGGCCAGGCTTCGCTGCGCAGCCAGATTGGGCTTGTGACGCAGGACACGGCACTTCTGAACCGATCAGTGCGCGAGAACATTGCATTTGCAAAGCCCGAAGCCTCTGAGGACCAAATCCGCGAAGCGGCCAGGCGCGCCAATGCCCTTGAGTTCATTGAAGGTCTTGAGGACACCAAAGGCCGCACCGGGTTTGACGCCCATGTGGGTGAGCGGGGTGTGAAGCTGTCCGGTGGTCAGCGCCAGCGGATCGCCATCGCTCGGGTCTTTCTCAAAGATGCACCCATCCTGGTGCTGGACGAGGCCACGTCCGCTTTGGACAGCCAGGCTGAGGCAGAGATTCAACGGCACCTTGATCAGTTGATGCAAGGCAAGACTGTGATTGCCGTCGCCCACCGCCTGTCCACCATTGCCGGACTGGACCGGATCCTGGTTTTGGACGGGGGGAAAGTCGTCGAGCACGGCTCACACTCAGAACTGATCCTTGAAGACGGGCTTTATGCCTCCCTTTGGAGCCGGCAGGCGCGTGCTGACGACAATAGACCGAGCTGATTGCCAACGAAGCTGCAGCGGCTGGTACTGCGGGATGCAGCGGTTGGTGCAGCAGGAAAATGGATCGGTCTGGCCGAGCTTAAGCTCACATTTCCACAGATCGGTCCCTTTAGGTTTAGGCATCTCATTCTTTAGGTGAGGGCTGTGCGAAATGGCGCGACATAGTGCCGTTTGGGGCTGTTCTAAACTGGACAAGCTCAAACCTGCGGCCTACACCCGCGACCATTGGCCGGACATCTGCGTGATGACGGACGTTTGTTGTGTCCTACATATGGTTCCAAAGGCATTTTCGCCTGGGAAACACCGATGTGAGACAGCCCGAACGAGGAAGCTGACTTTGAGCACTGACGAGACAAAAAAAGACGGTCCTGAAAATGAAGGCCGCCGCGACTTTCTGATGATTGCAACCGGAGCCGCCGGTGCGGTTGCTGTTGGTGGCTTGGCGTGGCCCTTCGTCGCCTCCATGGCGCCCAACGCAAAAGTGCGCGCGGCGGGCCAGCCTGTGAAAATCGACGTCTCCGCTGTCGAGCCAGGACAGGCCATCACGGTGAACTGGCGCTCGGCTCCATACTTCGTCCGCCGGCTGACGGCTGAGGAGCAGGCAGCGGCTGCCGGTCTCACCGCTGATGACATGAAGGCTTATGAGCCTGTTGAAGATCGTCTCGGTGGCAGCGAAGGCGCTGCCGAGTGGACTGTGGTGAGCGCAAGCTGCACCCATCTGGGCTGCATCCCATCGCAAGTTGAAGGCGATGGCGAAGGCTGGAACTGCCCGTGCCATGGCTCGGTGTTCGACGTGGCGGGCCGTATCCTGCGCGGTCCGGCTGCAACCAACCTGCCGCTGCCGCCTTATGTCTTTGCGAGCGAAAGTGAACTGATCATCGGAACAGAGGAAGCCTGATTATGTCTGCACCCGGTTCTGCACCCAATACGAGCAATCTCGAGCATCACGGCCACTACGAGCCGAAAACCGGCATTGGCAAATGGGTTGATGCCCGCCTGCCGCTTCCGCGGCTGGTCTATGACAGCTTTGTCGCCTATCCGGTTCCGCGCAACCTGAACTACTTCTACACGTTCGGCGGCATTCTCATGCTGATGCTGGTTTGTCAGATCCTGACAGGCGTGTTTCTCGCAATGCACTACGTCGCTTCTACCGAAGCAGCCTTCAACTCGGTTGAAGCCATCATGCGCGATGTGAACTATGGCTGGTTGATCCGCTACATTCACATGAACGGTGCGTCGTTCTTCTTCATTGCGGTCTACATCCATATGGCTCGCGGTCTCTATTACGGGTCGTACAAGGCGCCCCGCGAGATCCTCTGGATGCTCGGTGTTGTGATCCTTCTTCTCATGATGGCAACGGCCTTCATGGGTTATGTGCTGCCGTGGGGCCAAATGTCCTTCTGGGGCGCCAAGGTGATCACCGGCTTCTTCTCCGCGTTCCCGATCGTGGGCCAGGGGCTCCAGGAATGGCTGCTTGGTGGCTATAATGTCGGTCAGGACACTCTGAACCGCTTCTACTCACTGCACTATCTGCTGCCCTTCATGATTGCAGGCGTGGTCATCCTCCACGTCTGGGCACTGCATGTGACGGGTCAGACCAATCCGACCGGTGTTGAGGTGAAGTCGAAGCAGGACACGGTTCCATTCACGCCATATGCAACCATCAAGGATGCGTTTGCGTTGATGGTGTTCTTCGTCGTGTTCGCCTACTTCATCTTCTACCTGCCGAACTATCTTGGTCACCCGGATAACTACATCCCGGCAGATCCGCTGAAGACCCCGGCGCACATCGTTCCGGAATGGTACTTCCTGCCGTTCTACGCGATCCTGCGGGCCATCACGTTCGATATTGGCCCAATCGACTCCAAGCTTGGCGGTGTGCTTGCGATGTTCGCTTCGATCATCGTGCTGTTCTTCCTGCCATGGCTGGACACGTCGAAGGTGCGGTCGACCAATTACCGCCCGATGTACAAGATCTTCTTCTGGATCTTCGTCGTGAACGCCATTTTCCTTGGCTGGCTGGGCTCCCGCCCCGCGGATGGCTGGTACATCATCGGAACGCAGGTCGGTACGTTCTACTACTTCGCCCACTTCCTGATCGTGCTGCCGATTCTCGGCTTGATCGAAACGCCGAAAGCACGGCCACGGTCCATCACCGAGGCGGTTCTTGGGTCCGGTTCCAGTTCCAGCGGCGGAGCTTCGGTGACGCCGGCTGGCGCAACCGCAGCACCAGAGAAGAAGGGCTGACGCAGACCGGGGCCGCGTGCGGCCCCGGCGCGTTCCATTCAAGGAATTCGATGATGATGAAAAAGATCGCAATCGCACTTGTCGGTGTTATCGCCTTTGGTGGTGTTGCGCAGGCAGCGGGCGACTACCCAATCAATAAGCCTCGCAAAGTGGACTGGTCCTGGTCCGGCCCACTGGGCACCTACGATAAAGCGCAGCTTCAGCGCGGCTTCCAGGTGTTCAAGGAGGTTTGTGCCGCGTGCCACTCCATGGATCTGGTGGCATTCCGCAACTTCAAAGATCTGGGCTATTCCGATGCGCAGATCGAGGCGCTGGCCTCCGAGTATGAGGTTCAGGCAGCACCCAACTCCGAAGGTGAAGTGCTGATGCGCCCGGCGCAGGCTACGGACTATTGGCCGAGCCCATATCTCAACGCTCAGGAAGCCGCTTACATCAACAATGGTGCCGTGCCGCCGGACTTCTCCAAGCTTGCCATGGCCCGTGCTGTGGAGCGTGGCTTCCCGAACTTCGTGTTCGACATTTTCACCCAATATTCCGACAGTGGCTCAGACTATATCTATTCGCTGCTGACCGGATATGGCGAAGAGCCAATCGCCAAATATGCTGATATCGACCCCGCCCTGTCGTACAATCCGTACTTCATCGCCGGTCCGGCCCTGGCCATGGCTCAGCCGCTTTGGGAAGAAAGTGTTGAATACACAGACGGGTCGCCAATGACGGTGGATCAGTACGCCAAAGACGTGACGGCGTTCATGAAATGGGCGGCGGAACCAACGCTTCCACAGCGTAAAGCGATGGGCTTTGTCGTCATCATCTTCCTGTCGATCTTTGCCGTGCTGCTCTACATGGCAAAGCGCAAGGTCTTCGCTGATCTGAAGCATTAGGTTTCAGTCATCGCTATTCCGATAGGATTGAAGGCCCCGGCACCGCCGGGGCTTTTTTGTGCCTGCTGATCACTTCACCTTCCGTTGCGCTTTGAAACGGCGCGCATTTGTCTATGGTGCGCCAGTCTTAGACTGAGGACCCCATACATGCGCCAGACACTTGAGCAGGAGCTGGTCTCCGCGATCCGCAACATTCCGGACTATCCGAAGCCCGGCATCATGTTCCGCGACATCACCACACTGTTTGGCCAGCCCAAGGCTTTTCGCCGGGCAGTGGATGAACTGGTTCATCCTTATGCGGGCACGGGCATAGCTCAGGTTGTGGGCATCGAAGCACGAGGCTTCATCCTCGGCGGGGCCATGGCCCACCAGCTCTCTACTGGCTTCGTGCCCATTCGGAAAAAGGGCAAACTCCCCCACGAGACGGTCTCCATCGCCTACAGCCTTGAGTATGGAGTGGATGAGATGGAGATGCACAAGGATGCGCTTCAGCCCGGTGACCGCGTCATCGTTGTGGACGACCTCATTGCGACCGGGGGCACGGCGATTGCGGCCTGCAAACTTCTCAAGGAACTGGGGGCCGAGATCGTTGCGGCCTGTTTCGTGATCGACCTTCCGGACATTGGCGGCAGAGCCAAGCTTGAAGAAATGGGCGTGCCCGTTCGAACACTGATCGAGTTTGAAGGCGACTGACTATCCCCTTGGGGCGGCGTCAGTTTCAACCATGCTCTGGTGAGTATGGTCGCCGTCGGGGTGCAAAGTCAGCGTGAAATAGAGCGGTACCGCCAGATAGGCAGCAATGGTAAGGCCCAGCAAAATGCGAGCGAAAAGCCCGCTGAAGCGCCGAAACAGGATGATCGCCAAGACAACACCGATGGCGACCTCTATGGGCGCCCATATGTTGCCGTAGCGGGCGGGATCCCAATAGCTGACCGGTGACCGAAACCGCCAGTCAGAAAGCGGATAAAGATGGGCATGGGCGTCGTCCACATGCAGAAAGAAGTCCGCCGCAATGTGAGCCAGGCTTGCAGCACCGAGGATCATGATCGCTGTTCCAGCGAGTGGTGCGCGCTGTCGCAGCACCAATCCTGCGGCCATCATGAGCCCATAGAGGGGTGCCGAGTTGCCATAGGCAGTGGCGGCTTTCCAAAAGGCTGAGTTGAAGTACACCTCGTCCCAGATCTCGCGTGCCGGCGTGCCCTTCATGCGCTCCCAGCCATACATGACGAAGATTGCAATGTCGGGAACAATGCCACCCGCAATGGCGGCGCTGTTTCGGATGTAGTGCCCAGGCTTTGCGAAGAGGGCGGCCCCCACAAGCATATGGGTTTGTGTCATCATGCGGGATGAGCCGCCAGAAGCTCGGCCAGAACCTGGTTGGTCGCTCGCTCCTGCCCGATGGTGGAGGGTGGCGTGTGCCCGCAGATGAAATTGTACTCGTCCGGCAGGGTGAGCACCTGCTCACGCATGGTCTTGGCTAGAGTGGCTTCATCGCCGCCGGGCAAGTCGGTGCGGCCAATCGAGCCCTCGAACAGCACGTCCCCCATGATGACCAGCTTGGACGCATGGCAGACGAAGATCACGTGCCCCGGTGCATGGCCAGGCGTGTGCCGTACTTCAAATGTGTGCTCGCCAAGGTTGAGTTCGTCCCCATGGCTCAGCCAGCGGTCCGGTGTTGCGTTCTTCATGTCGGCTGGCATGCCGTAGCCGCGGGCGGTTTCCTCAATCGATGACAGAAGCGGCGCGTCCGCCTGATGAGGCCCAACGATGTCGACTTCCAGTGTGGCCTTCACGGCTTCGGCGCCACCTGCATGGTCGAGATGGCCATGGGTCAGCCAGATGGCCTCCACAGTAAGTCCAAACTCCGTCACTGCTTCGCAGATGATCTCTGCATCACCCCCCGGGTCAACGATCACGGCCTGCTTGGTGTCCTCATCAAGGATCAGGGCGCAGTTCTGGTGAAATGGTGTGACCGGAATGAAGGCAACTTTGAGCATAAAGACCCTGTAAAGTGTGCCGGCCACGGAAGGTGCCCGGCACTTAAATGGGTTGGTCTGAAAAGAAGAGCGCTTAGCGACCCTTCATGAACTGGCCAACGATGGCGGACAAAGCAGCGCCGCCAACGGCTCCGCCACCTGCGTCACCCAAAAGGGCGCCGAGGTCCATTCCCGTGCCCGGGTCACCGGCTGCACCGCCGATGAGACCGCCCAGAAGCTGGCCACCGGCAATGCCGCCCACGCCACCGGCCAGCAGCTTTGGCAGCAGGCTCATGGCTGCGGTCTTGATGACCGATCCAGCGACGCCGCCACCGACGACGCCGGATATGATTTGAATGATGATTGGTAAAAGTGCTTCCATAACAGTCCTCCCCTGACAGAATGCCAGGGGACGCTATTGCAAGACGCACCGTTTGAGAAGTCAGGCGGCTGCGAGTTTGGGCTGCACTTCCGCTGTATAGTCTTCCATGAGCTGGCGGCTGATATCGCCTGGCACAAAGTTCGTACCTGCGATCTCGGAAACCGGCGTGACCTCGGCCGCAGTACCGGTAAGGAAGCACTCAGAGAAGCTGCCCAGTTCTTCAGGCATGATTGTCCGGACGTTGACATTGATGCCACGGCGTTTGGCGAGGTCGATGACCGTCCGGCGCGTGATGCCATCGAGAAAACAGTCAGGCGTGGGCGTATGAAGCTCACCATCCTTCACAAAGAAGACGTTGGCACCAGTCGCTTCTGAGACGTGCCCGCGATAGTCCAGCATCAGTGCATCGGTGAAGCCCTTTGCCTCCGCCTTATGCTTCGACATCGTGCAGATCATGTAGAGGCCGGCCGCCTTTGCATCAAAGGGCGCCGTGGCGGGGTCCGGGCGACGCCACTCCGCAATGTCCAGGCGAATGCCCTTGAGCTTCTCTGCCGGGTCGAAATAGCTGGGCCAGTTCCAGACCGCGATGGCTAGTTTGATCGTGCTGTGCTGCGCGGAAATCGCCATCATCTCGCTGCCGCGCCAGGCGACGGGACGCAGATAAGCGTCGTCAAGGCCCTGCACCTTCAACGTTTCAATGCATGCCGCATCGATCTCGTCAGCGGTGTACGGTATTTTCATGCCCAGCACGGTCGCCGAATGGATCAGCCTTTCCGTATGCTCGCGCAGCTTGAAAATCTCGCCGCCGTAAGCCCGTTCGCCTTCAAACACGGAAGACGCGTAGTGAAGACCGTGATTGAGCACATGCACCTTGGCCTGGGTCCAATCCACAAACTGGCCATTGAACCAGATTTTGCCATCGAGATTGTCGAAAGAGCGTGCCATGGGAACTCCAAACCGGCCAAAATGTGCGAAACGAGGTGAAAAACAGTGGAGTTGGCTAACAGTAGGGCCTATTTAAGTCAAGATGGCTGACATAAATCGAGATGGGGTTATGAGCGTGCGCCGCGGGGGATCCGCGCGGTCTGAAACGGACGCGCCTGAGATATTGCCAGAACAGTTGGAAGTGGTTCACGAGCCGCTGGACGCGTTCTCGGTTGACGAGATGCAACTGATTGAACGCCTGTTCTTCGCATACCGAGACTTTGTCCACGAGCCCGATGAGATTCTGGCGCGGGACCGGTTTGGCCGCTCACATCACCGGGTGTTGCATTTTGTGAACCGCCATCCCGGCATGTCGGTCGCAGAGCTTCTCGACATATTGCGCATCACAAAGCAGAGCCTGGCGCCTGCCCTTAGGCAATTGATTGATAAGGGTTATATTGCGCAGGAGGTTGGCAAGGAGGACCGTCGCCAACGGCTCTTATACCCAACAAGGCGCGGTCGCGAGCTGATGCTTGCTCTCTGCGAGCCACAATCCCGCCGCATGACCGCAGCACTCGAGATGTTGCCGGATGGTGATCGCGAGACGGTGCTTAAATTCTTGCTGGCGGTGGTCAGCGAGCAAGACCGGGACCGGGTTCGCCATTTGACGGATCATTAGAGCAGCCTGCCAAAGCAGCGGACTGGGCGTTGGCGGGCCAGACAGAGGGGCTCGCGATGACCACCCATTTCACACGTTCCCATAAGGGCGAACGTTCCAACCCATTCGTTCCTCCAGTTGCGGGACCTTCGGTTGCCGGGAAGCGGGCGCACGGTCATAGTGCGCCCAGCCTGAGGCAGGGTCTGGCTGTGCCAGATGTGCCTTTGGCGAATCCGGTTCTGGCGCGCGATGCGCCGACCCATCCCAACCAGAAGACGTCGCACTATTCGGGCGTTGAGTTTCCAGAAGGCAAGATGGTCGACGGCAAACTGATACCCCACGACGATGCCCCCCACATTCTGGTGGTGGATGATGACACGCGGATTCGCTTGCTGCTGACCCGGTTCCTGAGTGAGAGCGGGTTTCGCGTGTCCGAGGCTGCCAATGCGGACGAGGCCTCTCGCAAACTTGAGGGCATCTCATTCGATCTCATGGTGCTGGACGTCATGATGCCTGGGCAGGATGGTTTGAGTTTCTGTGAGGACCTGCGCCAGCAGCGCAACGCAACACCGATCCTGATGCTCACCGCTTTGGGAGAGGTGGATGACAGGATCAAAGGCTTGTCGGCGGGTGCCGATGACTTTCTGCACAAACCGTTCGACCCGCGCGAACTCCTGCTGCGCGTCAAGAGCATTTTGCGGCGAGGCGGGCCCATCGAGACACCTCGCATCGAGCAGATCGTGTTTGGACCGTACACATTCTACATCGCCCGCAAGCAATTGAGGGCGGGCAATATGGCGATCCGTCTTACAGAGCGTGAGCAGGAGATGCTTACCCTGTTTGCGGAGCGGGCTGGCGAGGTGGTTCCACGCCATGAATTGTTGAATGATGAGACGGCCACCGGTGAACGGACGGTGGACGTGCAGATCAACCGGTTGCGACGTAAGATCGAAAAGGACCCCGCAAACCCTATTTGGCTCCAAACCGTGCGCGGGATCGGCTACAAGTTGAACGTCGAATAGTTGCGCTGAGCGCCAGATCGGGAAGGGGAGCATTTGACACAGTCACACGGCACTGCGTCCGCCCCGCAAGGCTGGGCTGACAGCAGCAGGATCGATAAAGCCGCCGACGAGCTCGACGAGGATATTGTAGAGCGCGGGGAGCTCGAGCTGACCGTGCGCAAGGCGGTCAATCGGCTTCTGGGTTTTTTGCCCAGGGGTCTCTACGCCCGCGCGCTGATCATCATTATCACCCCGGTTGTGATCCTTCAGTCCATTGTGGCCTTTGTGTTCATGGAGCGTCACTGGGAACAGGTCACCCAACGGCTCTCCAGCGCCGTGACCCAGGACATAGCGGCGATCATCGATGTGATCGAAACCTACCCGCAGGGCCAGGATTATACAGAGATCACGCGGATTGCCCGTGACCGGCTCGGGTTGACTATCTCCGTTCAGCCGGGAACGACCCTTCCGGGCCCGGCTCCCAAGCCGTTCTTTTCGGTTCTGGACAGCGCTCTTTCGCAGGAGATTAGCCGCCAGATTAGCCGTCCATTCTGGATCGACACGGTGGGCAATACGGCGCTGGTGGAAGTGCGCATTCTGCTTGGCGAAGACGTTCTGCGGGTGTTTGCCCGGCGAAGCCACACATACGCTTCCAACAGCCATATCTTCCTGGTCTGGATGGTCGGTTCATCGCTTGTGCTGCTCGCCATCGCCATCGTCTTCCTGCGCAACCAGATCAATCCGATCCTTCGGCTGAGTCGTGAGATGGATTCTTTCGGTCGCGGACGGGGCATATCCGACGAATTTCGACCGCGGGGCGCGCGGGAAGTTCGGCAGGCAACCCGCCAGTTCCTTGTGATGAGTGACCGGCTGGAGAAGCAGATCGAGCAACGGACCACCATGCTCGCGGGCGTCAGCCACGATCTCCGAACCGTGCTGACGCGGTTCAAGCTGCAATTGGCGCTGCTGTCGAACAATACGGATGTGACTGAGCTTGAGCAGGACATCGCCCAGATGCAGTCCATGTTGCAGGGATATCTCGACTTCGTCTCCGGCCACGGTGATGAGCCATCCGAGACCGTTGATGTGGCGGGGATGCTGGAGAACTACCGCACTGAGGCCGGCCTGAAGAGGGTCGAGCTTGACCTTGTCCTCAACGGCGATCTTCAGGTCGAGCTGAGGCCCAATGCCTTCCAGCGAATGATGAACAATGTTGTGTCCAACGCCATGCGCCATGGACGGCATGTGCGCATCACGGCTCTTCGATCATCCCACGCCCTCGACATTTTCATTGAGGACGACGGGCCGGGTATCCCAGTTCGGGAACGCAAGAACGTGTTCCGCCCTTTCTACCGCCTCGATCAGGCGCGCAACATGGATGATAGCGGCACTGGCCTAGGCCTTTCGATCGCACGCGATATCGTCCTCGCCCATGGCGGCGATATAGAGCTTGATGAAAGCGATCTGGGCGGCCTGTCGGTGCGCATTGCCCTGCCACTTTAGTTCAAGGCTTGGGGCCAGTTTATCCGCTGCGCTTGATAAGCTCTCTGCTTTGTCCAACTATGCAGGCAGGCGAGGGATCGCCTCAAGGTGGGGGAAGAGGAGCCCGCACCGTCAAAGGGAGAAATCTATGAAGAGCAAATTGCTTGGCGCCATTGCCGGCGTATCCATGGCTTCTGTGGCCTTCACGGCCCCTGCTGCAGCGCAGGAAGTCATTGAAATGACATCAGCCTTCGGCAAAAACCTGCCGATCCTTGGGACCGCCGGTACCGACTTCGTCGCGAAGGTGAATTCGATTTCAGAAAGTGTCGAGTTCGAACATTTCGATCCGGGCGAGCTTGTCCCAACGCTAGAAGCCCTTGATGCGGTTTCCAATGGTTCGGTGGACGCAGCCTACACCACCGCCGGTTATTGGCAGGGGAAAATCAAAGCTGCTTCGCTGTTCGCCGCCGTGCCATTCGGTCCGGAAGCCGGCGAGTTCCTCGCATGGATGCTCTATGACGACGGCGCAGAGCTGTTCCAGCGCATGTATGATGAGAACGGCTACAATGTTGTTGTGCAGCCTTGCGGCATCATCGCGCCCGAAACATCCGGTTGGTTCAAGAACGAAATCAACTCCATGGCAGACCTTGAAGGCCTGAATATGCGCTTCTTCGGCCTTGGTGCTGAAGTGATGCAGCGCCTGGGCGTGTCGACGTCGCTGCTCGCAGCGGGCGATATCTTCCCCGCTCTAGAGCGTGGTGCCATCGATGCCACCGAGTTTTCGATGCCACGCATCGATGCCCGCCTTGGCTTCCACAACATCGCGAAGTTCAACTACTTCCCCGGCTGGCACCAGCCTGCGACGATGTTCGAACTGCTGATCAACAAAGACAAGTATGATGAGCTGTCCGACATCGCCAAAGAGCAGATCCGTGTGGCTTGCCTGGCGAACATCACGACCAACTATGCGGAAGGCGAAGCGACCAACTTCTCCGCCATGGTCGAGAACACTGAGAAGAACGGCGTGACCATCAAGTCCTGGCCGCCAGAGATGCTCGACACATTCGAGTCAACTTGGGCTGAAGTTGCCGGCGAACTGGCTGCTGAAGATGCCTTCTTCAAGGAAGTCTGGGACGACCTTCAGGAGTTCCGCGCCGGGTACAAAACCTGGAATAACGCGATCTACCTGCCGCGTCCTCGCTAAGTCTGGCGAGTGCCTGAGGGCGGTGGCTACAGGGCCACCGTCTGCGATTTTCGAGCCGGGCCGCGCGTCAGCGTTGCCCGGCTCTCTTTCCAGTCTACGAAATCTGAAAGCCACCTCTACGGGTGTGCGTCAGATAAATGCGCCTTAGCAGAGCATGAGTACCCATGGATAATGTCGATCCATCGCTGAGTTTCTCCGACCCCGGTCAGGCCAGCAAACCAGAGCAGAACCGCGGCGACCGGCTCGTCGTTGCCATCTCCAACATTGGCAGCTGGCTTTATCCGCTGCTTATGGTCGTCATCTGTGTGCAGGTTGTGCTGCGAAACTCCGGTCGCGTTGGCGTGGGGCCGGGCAACCAGGCTTGGATGGATGATCTTCAATGGTGGATCTATGGCGTGGCGGTGCTGATCGGTATTGGCTATGCGGTGACGACCAACAGCCATGTGCGCGTCGATATTTTCTTTGATGGGTTCGACCGGCTCAAGAAGCTGCGCATCGACTCGTTCGGTTTGGCCTGGCTTTTTCTGCCTTTCATCATTCTCAGTTGGGACACGACGTTCCACTATGCCGTGTCGTCCGTTGTGGCTGATGAGGGATCCGACAGCCCCAACGGTCTTCACAATCTCTGGATTCTGAAGGTCATCATGAATGCGGCCTTCGCATTCATCGCGGTGGCTGTGATCGCCGCCTTTGTCCGGCGCATGCGCCAGTTGGGTAATAACCAGCTTTGGCAGCGGCTTAGCTGGGCACTGCCCTCAGTGGCCTATGGGCTAAACCTGCTGATCTTCTACGTTTTGTGGTGGTTTACCTATCTCACCGGACCTGAAGACATGAATGCCCGTGCGGTCTCCCGCGCTCCCATCTTTGGGGAACTGGAGTTCTGGGGACAGGAGATGAAATACACGGTCCTCATGGCGCTTCTAGCCACCGCTCTTTTGATCGGCATTGCCTACCTTCGGCGCGACCGCTCGCTGGACGGCTCGCCACCGGCGCCACCGATGGAGCAGGGGGGCAAAATCCCTGCAGGTAGCCCAACGCCCGGTTCCTCTGTGGCGGGAGCGGAGTGATGGCGACGATCCTTGAGTTCATTGGCGGCTTCATGTCGCTGAACGAACTGGCCGTTCTGGCCATGTTCGTGACCTTCATCTTCCTTTTGTTCCGCGGCATTCCCGTGGCTTACGCCCTGGTCGGTGTGTCGCTGATCTTCGCGCTGATTGGTGAGATTTTCCTCGATCCCTATCGCAGCTTCTTCCGCGACATTATTGAGTTTGACCGGACCGGTATCGACTATCGCCGTCTGGCCGTGCTGCCCCAGCGGATTTTCGGCAACATCGTCAAGAACCCCGTTCTCGTGGCGCTGCCCATGTTCATCTATATGGGCTTGATGCTCGACCAGTCGGGCGTTGCGCAGCGCATGATGCAGTCGATGCAGAAGCTGTTTGGCGGTTTGCGCGGTGGTCTTTCAATCACAGTCCTGCTCATTGGCATTATTCTCGCAGCATCCACCGGTGTGATCGGTGCATCCGTCACGCTGCTGGGCGTGATGGCCCTACCTGCGATGATGGCGCAGAACTATCAGAAGCCCATCGCCACCGGCACGATTGCTTCTGCAGGCACGCTGGGCATCCTGATCCCACCCTCGATCATGCTGGTGATCATGTCGGACCAGCTGGCTATCTCGCTGGGTGACCTGTTCATGGGCGCTCTGTTCCCGGGCCTGATCTTGGGTGCGCTCTACATCATTTTCATCGTGATCTATGGCCTTGTTCGGCCCGATGCGATGCCAGCTCCAGAGAAGACGGAGGAAGTTGGCTGGGAGGTCGTCAAAGACGTTCTTCTGGCTGTGGTGCCACCGCTCTTCCTGATCCTGCTGGTGCTGGGCTCCATATTTGCCGGCATCGCCACACCGACGGAGGCGTCAGGCCTTGGCGCTGCGGGCGCGACTGTGCTGGCGTTGCTCAATCGCCGGCTGAGTTGGAAGGTGTTCAAGGACGTTGGCCGGGCGACCATGAACACAGCAGGCTACATTGTAGGCATCTTCCTCGCCGCCAACTTCTTCGCTCTCGTTTTGCGGCGCTATGGCGGAGATGAGATTGTGCAGGAACTGGTGCTTTCCACGTTCCAGGATCCGTACATGATCGTGCTGTTCATTCTGGCGATTGTGTTCCTGTTGGGCTTCCTGCTCGACTGGATCGAGATAACGATCATTATCATGCCGCTCATGCTGCCGATCATTCTGGGCTTGGATCTTGCGGTGCCTGGCTTTGATCAGGTGCGCGATCCCTCGGTTGTCTGGTTCGCGATTCTGGTTGCTGTGACCTTGCAAACGTCATTCCTGACGCCACCGGTGGGTTTTGCGCTTTTCTATCTGAAGGGCGTGGCACCACAGGGCATCTCGCTGGGCCACATCTATCGTGGCATCATCCCTTTTGTGCTCCTGCAGCTGCTCGGTCTGGCGATCGTCTTCTACTTCCCTGAACTCACGACATGGCTGCCCGCCATGGCGTATGGGAATTAGCGAGGCTGACAGTTGGAAGCCATAAATGAAAAAGACCGCTCACTGAGCGGCCTTTTTCGTGTTCTTGAGTTCGCGTCGATCAATCAAAGAGGCTTGAGACGGACTTCTCGAAGCTTGTCCGGTTGATCGCTTCGCCCATCAGCGGCGCGATGGACAGAACACGGATATTGGGAGCCTCTTCCACGGCGGCCGTCGGCTCAATGGACGAGGTGATCACCAGTTCCTTGAGCTTGGAATTGGCCACGCGTGTGGCGGCCTGACCTGAAAGGACGCCGTGGGTGATGTAAGCGGTGACGGACTTGGCGCCTTGATCCAGCAGCGCTTCAGCGGCGTTCACCAGCGTGCCGCCGGAATCGATGATGTCGTCGAGCAGAACGCAGTCCTTGCCTTCCGGATCACCGATCACGTTCATCACTTCGCTCTCGCCCGCGCGCTCACGGCGTTTGTCGACGATGGCCAGCGGTGCGCCATCCAGGCGTTTTGAGAGCGCCCGAGCGCGCACCACGCCGCCGACGTCGGGAGAGACGACCATGATGTTGGAAATGTCACCCTTGTCGCGGATGTCGCGCGCCATTACGGGCGCGGCATAGAGATTGTCCACGGGGATGTCGAAGAAGCCCTGGATTTGCCCGGCGTGGAGGTCGAGGGTCAGCACCCTGTCTGCCCCGGCTTCAACGATCAGATTGGCTACCAGCTTGGCTGAGATCGGCGTGCGTGGGCCGGGCTTCCGGTCCTGCCGCGCATACCCAAAGTATGGCATCACCGCCGTGATGCGCTTGGCGGACGACCGGCGCACAGCGTCAATCATGATGAGCATTTCCATCAGATTGTCGTTGGCGGGGTAGGAGGTCGACTGGAGGATGAAGACGTCTTCACCCCGAACGTTCTCGCGGATCTCAACGAAAATTTCCTGGTCAGCGAAGCGCCGGACGGAAGCGTTGCTCAGGTCTGTGTCGAGGTACTCAGCAATCTGCTTTGCGAGGTACTGGTTGGAATTGCCCGCGAACAGTTTCATCTGGCGCTATCCCCCGCTGCGCCGCGTCTTGCGCGGCTGGCTGTGCATGGCGGTGGTCTTAACGGGTGGCACTGGAATCACAAGGGCGCAAAGCCTCCCAAATGAGATTCATTGCGTTTGTCACCAGTGCACTCTGTGCGTTTGGTTCAGCAAGAGAGCCCGACTGCCCGGCTTACCGCTCGATCAACTCATATCCATGGCGTGAAAGCTGTTCTGCGCCATCGGTCGTCGTGAGGAATGTTCGGCCTAAGGTCATGGCGGTGCCGCTGTCGGAATCCATGATGATCATGTGTGCAAAGAGCACCATGCCGGGCTCCACCACGCGTTCATTGGCTGCATAGAGCATGTGGGGCTCCATCCATGAAGGGGCGAAGCGGGCGCCCAATGAATAGCCGCATGCGGCGAGCCGGTGGCGGGCCAAGCCTGCTCCGTCTAGAACGCGGGCGTGTATCGCGAAGAGATCCCCGAGCGTTACACTCTCCGACGCAGAATTTTGCAAAGCCGCTTCGATCTCGGTCAGAGCCTGGCTGGCGGCTACGTGCAATTGGCCGTGCCGTTCCGTGGCCCCGCCCACCGGCACCGTTTGCATCATGGCGGCGTGGTAGTGCCGATAGACACCGGCCCACTCCAGGGTCAGCTGATCCTGCGGGTCCAGGATGCGCCGCCCGCTCTGGTATCGACACAGAAGTGCGTTTTGGCCCGACCCGATGATGAATTCATTGCCGGGATAGTCGCCATCCGACGAGAAAGCCGAGGCGTGCATGGCTGCCAAAATGTCAGCTTCGTTGGCTCCAGCCTTGGTGATGGCGAGGGCGGCATCGAACGCATCATCGGCCTGTCGTGCCGCCTGTCTCACAAAGCCGATTTCCTCTTCGCTTTTGATCAGTCGAAGCTCTGGAACGATCATGGACTGGTCCACCAGACGCGCGAAGGCGCGCATGCGCTGGTCCAGGCGCCGTCCATTGGCGGCCGTCAGACCGTGAGTGTCGTACTCCACCCCCACAAGCGCGCCCAGCAGGTTCAACTCATCCAGAATGTCCTTCAGCTCCGCTGTGGGGTCAGCGTCCTGCCGGTCCGTCCAGATGCGGATGTCACCGAGGTTAGAGGTTTGCTCTGCCTGCCGCTGGTCGGCCGAGCGGGTGAGCAGAACCATCTTGCCGTCTGCGGTGACGACAAGGCACTGGAAGAAGCAGAAACCGAACGTGTCGTAGCCGGTCAGCCAGTACATGCTCTCCTGGGCGAACAGCAGCATGGCTTCGAGCTTCTCCGCCTTCATGGCCGCGAGGAGACGCTCGCGGCGCGCGGAAAACTCAGCTTCGCTGAAGTGAACGGACATGGGCTACGCCTCTCAGAAAGTCAGTACAGTCTGCCGCCGACCGCAGCATCGCCAGCCGGGGTGATGAGCACCACTTCGCCACCTGCGTCGGGAACGCCGAGGGTCAGAACCTCGGACATGAACGGACCAATCTGGCGCGGTGGGAAATTGACCACTGCCAGCACCAGCGTGCCCGGTAGATCTTCGAGGGTGTGGTTCACCGTGATTTGCGCCGAACTCTTCTTCACACCGATCTCCGGCCCCAGGTCGATGGTCAGCTTGAAGGCGGGTTTCCGAGCTTGTGGGAAGGCTTCTGCAGTGACAATGCGCCCAACCCGCACATCCACCTTCAGAAAATCGTCAAATTGGATGAGCTCAGTCACGTCTGCAGAACGTCCTGCCACTCCGGGTAACGCCGGAACATGGAAGCTGCGAACGGGCACAAAGGCACGATTTTAACGCCTTCTGCCCGCGCGTCTGTGACGGCGCGGAGCCACAAGGCCTTGCCCACGCCTTCGCCTCGATATGCATCCGGCACACCAGTATGGTCGATGATGTGGGCTGTCTTGCTCATGATCGAGTAGGTCAGCTCGGCTTCGGGCTTCCCATCCGCTGCCCAATGGTAGCGGCCTTTGCTGCCCTCTTCATGGCGATGAATGTCTTTGAGATCCGGCATGCCGAATTGGTGCCATCCCGCGCGGTGGGTGGCAAGCGGGAAGCTGCCGTCCTCGCAGCCATACTCTATGAGATTGGCTGTTCGCGGGACGTGTATTCATTGACGGGATATTTGGGTTGCGTGCTGCTGCGTCGCCGGCGCGGCTGAAAAAGGCCCGTCAGTCGATCCAGTCGGCTCAGTTGCTGCTCCCCGCGCCGCAACGTCTTGTCGAGTTCCGCCATGGTGGCGGCGAGCCCGGCATCGTCATCGTTCAGCCAGGTTCGCATCACGTGGGAGAAGGCGAGCACAGCGCCTTGAACTCTTGCAGCACCCATGAGCCCATCGGGGTCGATGCCTGCGCCGATGAGCATCCAGGATTGTGATCTGACCGCCACCCGGTTGAGCTCAAGGGCAAGAACCGGGTCGCGCCGGACATCTTTCATAAGCTGTTTCAGGCCGGGTTTCTTTTCCGCCAGCGCATCAAAGCGGGCCATCAACACATCGAACAGGCGTTCCCGAGCCGGTTCGTCCGCCAGATCTTCATCGACGGCCTCCAGGACCTCGCGGTCCACTTTCCGGGCGAAGGCGGCGATGATGTCCATCTTGCTGGCCACGAGATCTGGCAAGCGAACCAGCGGCACTTCGGCCGTCGAGGCCAGTTCCGACAGGCCGATATGGCTCCACGGCTTGTGCGCCAGTGCTCCAAACAGCGCGTCAATCAGTTTGTCTGTATGGTCCGATTTGGATGCAGGATCAGTGGCCATGGTCTTCTCCAGAATAGCTGTCCCTCATTTAGGGTGTGCACGCTGATCTTGTATCTGTGACGAAGTGTTCGAACCAATGAAAAGGGCCGCCCGAGGGCGGCCCTTGACCTGTTCCTCAACTGAAAGCGTGCATCTAGATCACGTAGACCCGCGAACCGACTTTCACGCGGTTGTAGAGATCTTCGACGTGGGCGTTGACCATGCGAATGCAGCCATTGGACACTGACTGCCCGATGGACCACGGCGCTGTCGTTCCATGAATGCGGTAATATGTGTCCCGCTTGCCGCGATAGAGGTAGAGCGCACGGGCACCCAGCGGGTTGGTGGGGCCGCCCGGCACGCCGCCAGCATATTTGGCATATTTGTGCGGCTCGCGGCGGATCATGTTCTGCGTTGGTGTCCAGCTTGGCCATTTGGCTTTGCGCCCGATCCGCGCCGAACCCTTGAACGCAAGGCCAGCTCGGCCCACGCCGACGCCATAGCGACGAGCGCGGCTGGACGACTCGATCAGGTACAGAAAGTGGTTGCGCGGATCGACCACGATCGACCCCGCACGGTATTTGGAGCGATAGGTGACCCGCTGCGGCATGTATTTGCGCGGCAGCTTGAAGTTCCGGTAGCGCTTGGTGTGATGGGCGAGCGCCGTGCTCGGAACGCTGGCGATGGCACCGGTGAAGGTGATGGTAGCAAGACCAGCCTTAAGGCCGTTGACGATGAATTGGCGGCGATTGGACATGACACACTCCAGCAATGTCGGGCAGCAGGTTCGAACACAAATTGTGACTGACCTGCATAATGCCGTTGAAGTCTGAATGCTGCCTGAAGGGAAAGGGTTGCCGCAATCTTGCCACGATCAAACCGGCGTGAACTTTCTCGCTGGGTAGAAGAAGGCGCGTCGTTTTGGCCAGACAGGAGTAGGGTCCTGACCCTAGGCCAGTTCTTCGCTTCTGTCCCGCGCGGCTTTGATGACTCTTTCCATAAGGGGCGGTAGCCCGTTTTTGTCATCCATGAGAAGCTGAAGCGCGGCGGCTGTTGTGCCGCCGGGCGACGTGACGTTCTGCCGAAGTGTCGCCGCATCGTCGGGTGAGCGGTGGAGCAGTTCACCGGCACCTTCCACGGTGGCGCGCGCTAGAGTTTTGGACGTGCCGGCGTCCAGGCCCAGGGCTTCACCGGCACGAGCCATGGCTTCCACCATGTGGAACAGATAGGCGGGGCCAGAGCCGGAGAGGGCGGTGATGGCGTCGATCTGGGCCTCCTCCTCAACCCAAACGGTCAGTCCAACGGTGCTCAGCAGAGTGTCGGCGAGGCGCTTCTGCTCTGGATCCATCCCACTCTGAGCGATGGCACCTGTTGCGCCCCGACCCACAAGGGCGGGGGTGTTGGGAATGGTTCGCACCACTTTGGCGGGTGCACACTGTTCGCTGAGAAACGCCAGTGTTTTGCCGGCCGCGAGTGAGATCGCGAGGCTGTCCTGGGTGAGACGGTCGCGAAGTGGCGCCAGCGCTGCCTCGGCAATCTGTGGTTTCACGGCGATGACCAGGCACTCAATGGCGCCAGAAATGTCTGTTGCTGCTGAAAGGAGATCAAAGGCGTGCGTGTCTGCAAGCCTTTGCAGGTCATCTGAAGGCGCCGGGTCGATCACCCGCACTTTTTCAACCGGCAGACCGCCTTGCAGCCAACCTTCCAGCATGGCGCGGCCCATATTGCCTCCACCGAGGAGGGTTACCTTGAGCGGAAAGTCAGACAGATTGGTCATGCAATACCTGCGCGGCTTGAATGGCCTGATGATAGGCACAAAAAAACCGGCGGGCCATGCATGGGCAGGGCGCCGCCGGCTGCAACTCTCGACTGACGGTTAGCCGTTCAGAGCGTCTTTGAGGCCTTTGAGAGCCTTGAAGCTTGCGCCGCGGCTGGCCTTGATCTGGATCTTCTCACCGGTCAGCGGGTTACGGCCTTCACGGGCTGCACGCTCGGTCACACCGAACTTGCCAAAACCGGCAATGTTGACTTCACCGCCGGACTTAAGCTCGGCCTGCACGGTGGCGAAGACGGCATCAACGGCGGCTTGGGCGTCGGCCTTGGACTGACCGGTATGGGATGCCACTGCGTCGGCGAGTTCGTTCTTGTTCATGTGAATCTCCTGTTCAAGAATCGTTGAGAAGCTAATGTAAAATACCTCGCGCCAAAGGCTCGAGCGTTCAGAAAGCCCGGAGATTCGGGCTTTTCCCCCGTTTCAGGGCGAAAATGATGGTCATGCGGTGCCTTGGGTCTCAAAATGAGCGCAATCGACGGCGCGACGGGCGTCAAACCCGGACCAGACAACGAATTGAAACGCCTGATAGTAGCGTTCGCAGGCCTCCAGAGCACTGGCCAGCAGCGCCTCCACCTGTGCGCCGGTGGGCTCCGCACCGCCCGACAGCAGCAGCGTCTGGCGGAACATGACAACGGATTCCTGTTCCCAGACATCGAAATGACCGATGAGCAATTGTTCGTTCACAAGCGACAGAAGGCGCATGACCTCTGTCTTGCGTTTCTCGGGCACCTTGAACTCGAACGCACAGGCCAAATGCAGCGCTTCAAAGTCCGCGATCCAGGACATGGAGACATCATACTCCGCCCATTGCCCCTTCACGGTAATGGCGATCTCGTCTTCTCCTGACCGCTCAAAAGACCAGTCATTGCCAGTGGCAACGATCTCTATCAGATCGACCGGATTGTCGGATCTGTCTTCGATCTCCAGTGCGTCAGAATACCCAACGGCCATGAATCAACCTCCGCGCGAGTTGTCCCCGCGTGCTTTGAATGGCGGCTGAAACGGGTCAGGCCCATCGCAACCTTTGAGTGGCTGGAAACGGTTCGGCACGCACACAAAGCACCGTCTAGGCATTTGCCTCGACAGGCGCTGATCCGAATCGATCAACAATTTCAATTTACAAGGGCCGAAGATGGTGGCCAGCCACGTTGCGCAAACTTCCCCGTGGATCATACGCGGACAGTTGAATCAGCCTGTTGCAAAACCGGGCCAAGCGATTCAACCGACTCGCTTTTTACGTTTGTTCACAGGCAGGGAAAAAACTGTGAAACTTTTGTGTCGCGTTTCATCATGCCAGGAGGATTGGTGATCCGGCGCAAGGCGATCAATCGGTGGCTGTGTCGCCCGCTTTCGCCTCCAGCGCTTCAATGCGTTTGCGCAGTTCGGCGTTTTCGTCCAGCGCCTGCGCGGCCATCGCTTTCACGGCGTCGAAGTCTTCGCGGTTGACCAGGTCCATGGTATGGACAATGCGCTCGGCCTGACTGCGAAAGGCTGTTTCCGCTTCACGGCGAACGCCTTGTGCCATTCCAGCGGCGTCGGTGAGAAGCTTGGCGAACTCATCCACCAGGCGATTGGGGCCACGACCGCCCGATCCTCCACCAAAGCCGCCTCCGGCTGAGCTGTAGCCGTCTTGCTGGCTGGAAAAATCGTCTGTGCGGTTGTCGGTCATGGAAAGTCCTCCGTTGATCTGAAAATAGGCATGGCCCGGATGGATGCAATGAAGCTCTTGCAATAAACCGGGCCCAGACCGACGGCGCGCCAGGGCACAAAACCAGCGCACAACAGACGAGGCACCATGCCCTTTC
>JBCBXA010000045.1:0-21308 GCA_039816825.1 Pseudomonadota bacterium
GGATCATCGGCGCGTCTGGTGCCGGTAAGTCTACACTCCTGCGCATGATCAATCGTCTGATCGGCACCTCGGATGGAAAGTGTGACGCCGTTGACCGCCGTATTGGTTCCAAAGCGGCGCGTCACCTGTTTCAGTTCGAGAGCCATGACATCCCCTGATTTGAAGCGGAGCAGCGCGTCCGCGACGTTCTTGGGGGCACCCGTATTGGGAAAGCACGAAGGCTGTGTGTCAGTTTTTTCGCAGTTCTATGACAGTGGACAGCGCGAGCGCGGGAAAACCTGAAGGACAATAATTACAGATATTTAGAGACGAAATCCGCAGCACTCAGCGACCGAAAATCAGGCAAGGCTGTGTGCAACTTGTCATGACTCCAGTCCCACCATGACAACTTCATAAGGCCTTCCACCGTCCGATCATCGAACCTGGGTCTGATGGGCTTGGCCGCAACGCCGCCCACCACCACGAACGGCGCGACATCTTTGGACACGACAGCGCCGGCACCAATGACGGCACCATCGCCAATTGTGACACCCGGCAGCACAGTCGCGCCGTGACCGACCCAGACATCGTGGCCAATGGTGACCGCATTTTCACGGCGCCAGCCAAAGAACTCTTCTTCATGGGTGGCGCCATCAAAATAGTCGCCTGCACGATAGGTGAAATGGTGTTGGGTAGCGCGCCAGGTGGGGTGATTGGTGGCGTTGATCCGCACAAAACTTGCGATATTGGCGAACTTGCCAACCTTCGCGCACCATACCGACCCATGCTCCATGATGTAGGAGTAGTCGCCGAACTCAACTTCCGACAGAGCGGTGTGCGCGGCGACTTCTGTGTAGCGCCCCAGCGTGCTGTTCTGCACACTTGCGGTGGGATCAATCAGTGGCTCCAAGCCGAGTTTTTTGGTCGACATGACGAAACTCAAGCGGCTCGCTACGTCGCCGCGAAAGCGGTCACGTCAATGACCTCATCGGCGACCGCGTCGCGGACATCCTGGTCATGAAAGATGCCCAGCATGGCGACGTTGGCGTTCTTCTTCTCCTGAATCATGTCGATGACCACTCCGCGATTGCGCGCGTCAAGAGAGGCTGTCGGCTCATCGAGCAGCAATATCGGATGATCGGTAATGAAGCCGCGGGCGATGTTCACACGTTGCTGCTCACCGCCCGAAAAGGTTGCCGGCGGCAGATCCCAGAGGGCCTCGGGCAGGTTCAAACGTGTCAGGAGATCGCGGGCCTTGTTGCCTGCGGTTTCATGATCAACACCGCGCGTCACCAGGGGCTGCGCCACAACTTCGAGCGCGGAGACGCGGGGCAGAACCCTCAGAAACTGGCTGACATAGCCAATTGTCCGGTCGCGAATGTCGATGACAGTCCGCGGCGCGGCGCTCGCAAGATCAACGGCCTGACCGGCGTGCCAAACCTCAACACGCCCCTCGTCAATGCCGTAATTGCCGTACAGCATTTTCAGAATGGAGGATTTGCCCGCGCCCGAAGGCCCGCCCAGCACATGGGTTTTTCCGGCTTCCAGAGAAAAGTTCACATCGGAGACGACGGGTATTTCGGCACCACCGCGCAGATGCATCGTGAACCCTTTGGCCACCTGGATTGCGGCCAGTGGCTGTTTGGCATCGACCATGATCAGACCTGCAAAATGGATGAAACGAGAAGTTGCGTGTAGGGCTCGCGCGGGTCGTCCAGCACCCGGTCAGTCAGACCACTCTCGATCACCTGACCATCTTTCATCACGAGCATCCGGTGCGAGAGCAGCCGCGCCACGGCCAGATCGTGCGTCACGACGATGACGGCCAACCCCAGATCAGTGACCAGGCCACGAACCAGATCAAGGAGCCGTGCCTGAACCGACACGTCGAGACCGCCGGTTGGTTCGTCCATGAAGACCAGACGCGGACCCGTCACCAGATTGCGGGCGATCTGAAGGCGCTGGCGCATGCCGCCGGAAAAGGTGCGGGGCTGGTCGTCGATACGATCCACCGCGATCTCAACCCTTTCGAGCCAATCGCCGGCTCGACCCCGAATATCGCCATAGTGACGCTCGCCGACCGCCATCAGCCGTTCGCCAACATTGGCACCCGCTGAGACCGTCATGCGCAGGCCGTCAGCCGGGTTCTGGTGCACAAAGCCCCAGTCGGTACGCATGAGAAAGCGACGCTCCGCCTCTCCAAGTTCAAACAGATTGCGGCTCACGCCATCGCGCATCTGATAGTAAACGCCGCCTGTGGTCGGCTGGAGCCTGGTGGACACGCAGTTGAGAAGCGTCGTCTTGCCCGACCCGCTCTCGCCTACGATGGCCAGCACTTCGCCCGGAAACAGCTCGAAGCTCACCTCTTCACAACCAAGCCTCTGGCCGTAGAACTTGCTGATGCCATCGACCTTCAGCAGCGGAGTTTCTGTGTTCTGGCTGGTCATTCCGCTGCCTCCAGATCGGCGGCGGCCGCGCTCATCGGTCCAAAGAAACCGGCTGCCCTGCGGCGTTCACAGAAGTCGGTGTCGGAACAGCAATAGAGGCGGCTGCCTTTGTCATCGAGTACGACTTCATCAAGGTAGACATTCTCGGCTCCGCAAAGACCGCACGGCACATCGAACTTGTTCACCTCAAATGGGTGGTCTTCGAAGTCCAGGCTCACGACCTTCGTGTAGGGGGGAATGGCGTAGATGCGCTTTTCACGACCGGCGCCAAACAGCTGCAGCGCGGCACAATTGTCCATCTTCGGATTGTCGAACTTGGGCGTAGGCGACGGATCCATCACATATCTGTCCTGCACCAGAACGGGATAGGCGTAGGTCGTTGCGATATGGCCGTTTCGGGCGATATCCTCGTAGAGCTTGACGTGCATCAGCCCGTATTCTTCGAGGGCGTGCATCACACGGGTTTCGGTCTCGCGGGGCTCGAGGAACCGCAGCGGCTCGGGAATGGGAACCTGATAGACGAGGACCTGATCGTCCGTCAGCGTTTTCTCGGGAATGCGATGGCGTGTCTGGATAACGCTCGCTTCTTCGGTATGGGTCGTGGTCTCGACGCCGGCCGTCTTCTCAAAAAACTTACGGATCGAGACTGCATTGGTCGTGTCGTCCGAGCCCTGGTCGATCACCTTGAGTGTGTCGTCAGCGCCCAGAATGCTTGCCGTCACCTGAACACCGCCTGTACCCCAGCCATAGGGCATCGGCATCTCACGGCTCGCAAAGGGAACCTGATATCCCGGAATGGCGATGCCTTTCAGGATCGCCCGGCGGATCATGCGCTTTGTCTGTTCATCCAGATAGGCAAAATTGTAGTCAGCGATCTTGGGAGCCGTTCCTTGAGGAAGAAGACCCAGTTCGCGCAGCGCAGACCCCGCCTGTTCAGCGTCCTCAAATTGAATGGCAGTCAGTCCGGCCCTGCGGGCCCCGTCCACATTGCCTGCGCTGTCATCGATGAAAACACATTCATCAGCCCGCAGCGCATTGCGACTGAGAAGCCGCTCAAAGGCTGCTGTGTCCGGTTTCATCAGGCGCTCGTGGGCGGATACGAAGACGTCCGCCATGCGCTCAACAATAGGAAAGTTCCGCTTCAATGCGCCATAGGCGAGCGATCCGCAGTTTGTCATACCGACAACCCGCACACCATTGTCCAACAATGACTGGATCAATGCTGCGGTGCCGGCGACTGGTGTCTGGTGCGCCAGATCGATGTGATCGACATAGGCTTGAAGAAATTCGGAACGCTCAGGGTCGACTTCCCTCATGGCGGATAAAGATGCGCTCACATCCTCTCCGGCGTCCATGACGGTGCCAACCCATGCCTTGAAATTATGCCGCTCCATTTCGGCATGTGCCTGCGAAGGGGAAACATCAATTGCGCCGAAAGCCAGTTCCGGCTCCCATTTGTTGATGACATTCCCGAAGTCGAAAATGACGGTGGAGAGGGTCATTCCGCAGCCTCCGGCATGGGGTTGGGTATTTCGCTTTCGGAACCATTGTCGGAGGCAGCGTCGTGTTCCGCGCGCATCATGCGCACAAGCTCCAGCTCTGCCTGAAAGTCGACATAGTGGGGGAGCTTCAGATGCTCGACGAAGCCAGTCGCCTGGACATTGTCGGAGTGCGAGATAACGAACTCCTGATCCTGCGCCGGAGCAACGACGTCTTCTCCGAGCTCTTTTGCTCGCAAGGAACGGTCGCAAAGCGCCATGGACATGGCCTTGCGCTCGGACTGGCCGAGTACCAGGCCATAGCCCCGCGTAAACTGAGGCGGCACAGTTCTCGAACCGGCAAACTGATTGACCATCTGGCATTCGGTCAGCCGAATGCGACCGAGGGTGACGGTGATGCCGAGCTCGGGCACGAAGTGGCGCACGTCCACTTCCCCAATTCGGATCTCGCCGGCAAAGGGGTGGGAACGACCAAACCCGCGCTGCGTGGAATAGCCCAGCGCCAGCAAAAAGCCCTCATCGCCCCGGGACAACGCCTGAAGCCGCTCTTCGCGGCTCATGGGGAATTCGATCGGCGTCCGGGTGATGTCGCCCGGCGCGCCCATGGCTTCCGTCGCTTCCGATGGGTCTCCGTCACCTTCAATGAGGTCTTCCTGCGCCAGAATGTCGGAAACGCGCATGGTCTCCTCACCAGACGCATCGTCTCTCGCGGGCGGCGCATCGACGTCCTCATCGGTGGCCAGACGCGGGTCGAGCAGACGGTGTGTATAGTCGAAAGTGGGCCCAAGCATCTGCCCGCCCGGCAGATCCTTGTAAGTGGCGGAGATGCGTCGCTCGATCTGCATCTCACCCGTCTCGACGGGCTCAGAGAAGCCGAACCGCGGGAGGGTCGTGCGATAAGCCCGCAGCAGAAAAATAGCTTCAATCAAGTCGCCTCGGGACTGCTTGACGGCAAGTGCGGCAAGCTCGGTGTCGTAGAGCGAGCCCTCGCTCATGACGCGATCCACCGCGAGAGCCAGTTGGCTTGCGATCTGCGCCAGTGTCATATCGGGCAGCGAGCGATCCCCTCTGCGTCGGTCGGCGAGAAGGGCGTGAGCGTTCGCAATAGCCGCCTCGCCCCCTTTGACTGCCACATACATTAGGCGCTCCTCTCCGTTGCGTTCACCGTCAGAACGGTCGAGCGCGGAAGGCACATCAGTGCCTCTTCGCCGACAAACACGAAGTCGAGCCCGCGCGGGAAAAGCCGGTGATTGTCCTGAAGTCGAGGCACCAGACCGTCGGGCAGGCTCCCAAGGCGTAATTCAGCACTGCCGTTGATGCCTGGACCGGTCAGCGTCACGCCGCTGGCAGTTGCCAAGTCTGTCACCTCGACGATCAGGGTGGCCGAGCGGTCCGGGTAAGTCTGAATGCCTTGAGCGAGCCCGCTCAACTCCGTGAGGCCGTCGATGCTAGAAAGGAATGCGAAAGCGGCTGCCTCGGGTCGATCTGTAACCGGAGCTCCGGTGTTGAAGGCCAGCCATTGCGCGAAACCGGAACGCTCCATCTCGTCATCCAGAAGCACGTGCGTGTCTGCGTCACACAGCGTGGCGGCCACTGCTGCCGTTGCCGCGCGTATGCCTCCCAAGTCACCCGTCAGATCCGGCAAATGGTGCACGGTTCCCGGTCGCGCCATGGCATTCATGATCGCACGAAAGGTCTGCTGACTGCCGTGCACAGGATCGGCAAAGGCTCCCACGAAAGCAGTGCCTGTACCGGTGCCCGTTTGATGGAGTTCGCCCATGTCAGTCACCCCGCACCATGGTGAAGAAGTCCACTTTGGTCGCGGCCGTCTCCCGCGCCAGCTTGGCGTCCCGGTCTGCCTGTGATGCTTCGAGCGGCTCGATGATCCGCTGCATGATCTGGGCACCCCATTTCTCGCTTGATGCCATGGCATCAATGACAGCGGCCAATTTGGTCTTCTGCTCGTCCCGGCCCAGCATGATCGAGTGCCCCACCGTTCCGTCGCCCAGGCGTACGGTGGCGCGGGTCACAGTGGCTTCTGAAAAATTGAACGCGCTGCCGCCTCCGCCCATACGTCCGCGCAATGCGATGAGGCCGGTCTCAGGACCGCGGATCAGCTCGCATTCTGGGTCCACATCCAACTGAGACCAGAGCGCTTTGAGTTCACCGGCTTGGCTGAGCGCCAGGGCGGACATGACGCGCGCTCTGGTTTCGCCGCCGGCATCGACGGATGGGGATGTCATTTCAGCTGTCATAATTTGTCTACTGAACTATACAATTTATAACTTGTGCTATCGCCGGTGCATGACACTATCGTGACGACCATCGGCTTTGGGGAGCAAAACCGATGATGGATAGAGAATCCGGCGTGGCGCTTTGGCGGCAGATTGCCGACGCCCTGGCCGGTGACATCGCTTCCGGGCAGTTTGCGGAAGGCGACCGCTTGCCGTCCGAGGCAGCTCTGGCGGAGCGCTTTGGGGTCAATCGCCACACTGTGCGCGCCTCGATTGCCGATCTGGTTTCGAGGCAGCTTCTGCAATCAAGACGCGGCAGCGGCACCTATATACGCAAGCAGGCGAAGCTGATTTATCCGATTTCGAGGCGCACCCGCTTCTCGGCAGCCACGTCTGGCCAGGGCGCGACACGCGGCATTACGGTGCTTGAGAGCCTGGTTGAGTCTGCATCTGAAGACGTACGCCGCGCCTTGAGGCTTGGCGGCGGTGCCCAAGTTGAGCGCCTGGAAACCATCTCCACCCTCGACGAGGTCCCCATAGCAAAGGCCACCTCCCGGTTCGATGCTACCCGGTTCAAGGGCATCGGTGCGGTGCTGAAGCAGACCGGCTCGATCACCAAATCCCTCGCGACGTTTGGAGTGCCGGACTATGTGCGCGCCCTCAGTGAAGTCACTTCCCGACACGCTTCCCAGGATGAGATAGACAGTCTTTCTCTATCACCCGGCGCCATCGTGCTCTGCGTTACATCGGTCAATGAGGACATGTCCGGTCAACCGATAGAGTATGGCCAGACCGTTTTCGCGGCGGAGCGTACAACGCTGCAATTTGAACCAGCGGCCTGAATTGCCTCGGGCGGATGTTTTGCCGTTAAAGGGTCATTCGCGACAGGTTTGAAAGTAGTAGTAGTGCTAGGGCGTGGAGAGGCAGGAAATCGAGGAGGCTGATGGTTAGAAGCGGTGGCGAACCCCTTTGCATCCAACGCAACGATTCCATCAGAGCGGATTATCTATTCGGTATGGCCAACCGACTTGAGGTACAGAAAACCATTGGTGGTCAGGACAGCAATCTTCGCCAACTCCAGAAACACATAAACCAAGTGCAGATGTGAAGAAGGAACAGCCTCGCCGGATATGATCGCAGTTGTGCGCTCGGTGAGGAGTGGCATCACGCCAATCCATTGGACCGCCAACAGAAGCACGGCCAGACTTGGTAGTAGCAAGGATCGCCAATGCAGCTTTCGGTTCAAGAACCCGAAGGTCAATGCAAGACACATGACGATTGCCATTGTGAGTTCCACAACGACCAGCCAACGAAACGTCACTTGTCCAATTTGCAAGGCGACTGGAAGCGTCAGATCTGCCACTTGAAACTTCGCAGGCGCCGCGATCAGACTTCCGCCGATGACCGCGCCCGCCCATAGAAAGGCGGCGGCAGCGGTGATAGTCCTGGCTTTATTCGAATGAAGTGACATCGAAGGCTCCTGTTCCAGAAACGAGACCTCGTGCGGTTCTTCCGGTGCAATAGTGTTGGTGTCACCGGAGCGGAGGTATTCTACAGCAACCGATTTCAAACTATCGTCGCTCTGCGCGAACCGCTCAAACCGAAGCACGCCTCTCGAAACACGAGCCACTCCCCGAACGCTTGCTTTGGTGGAATGCACCTCTTGCAGACTTTTCGGCAACGTCTCTGGTGTAAAAAGCGGCGTCGTTTTGCAAGGCCTGACATGGTTCGGAAGGCCACTTGGCTTTGGCGCTCCGGCCGTCATTGTTTCGAGAAGTTCCTCCTTGGTTCCATATGTGAGCCACCGGTCAAATGCTTCTGGGGATCCGTGTCAAAGCTAGTCCTTGCAGACATCACCTTTGACCAATGCTGTGACTAGGTGCCCTTGCTGCTTATCTTTCTTCGTCCCTTGTTGCCAAATCCCCCTCTCGCCGCCAATGTAATGGCCCAGTTCTAGGGGGGAAGGACACCAGTACCGATACCTTCTTGAGGGAGTCTGCTCTTGAGTACTTTGAACCGCCACTATCTCGGTCCTCGAACGAAGGTCTTGCGCCGGTCTCCGCCATTGTAGGCGCTAGCGCATTGATGCTGTTTCCCAAATTCATAGCCAAAGAGTAACGATGATGGAGTGCTCAAAACACCGGCAACACGGAGCAATCAGAACGCTACTATCAACGCCATGATGCCAGCTCTCGCCGCTCGAAGATGACTCAGATGGCCTTTGCTGGTCCCAACTTCTGGATGGCAATTGCGATGCACACCAAGCCGAGGCCCGCGAAAGAGAGCCAACTGGGGTTAATAGGGATCAAGCTCGCAATGATCGAAGGAGGCATCAGGAGCACGGCGCCAGCAGTGGCGACCAGGGCCCGCTGTGGTGCTGAGAGCCGCCCCGCCAAGTGGCCCACCAAAGCGGCAGAAAGCAGATAGACTCCTAGGCAAGCGGTGGCGACGGTCCAGACAACCTCTCCCCAGTCTCCGTTGAGAAGCATGGCTGGTGAAGCGACGAACAGGAATGGCACGACATATGCTGTCCATCCAAGTTTCATAGAAGCAAACGCCGTTTGCATCGGCTTGGCCTCGGCTATGGCCGCCGCAAAGAACGCGCCGATCGCTACCGGCGGCGTTACCATCGACATCATGCCAAGATAGAAGATGAACAGATGCGCAGCAATCGGATCAACACCTGACTCGATCAGCGATGGCGCTACAAGCACAGCCAACAAAAGATAAACGCCAACTGTCGGCATGCCCATGCCGAGGACGATACACACTCCGGCAGCGATCAAAAGCAGAGCCAGCAGAGACCCAGATCCCAGCGAAACAAGTGAGAACGTGAGCCCGAATCCGAGCCCCGTTACATTGAGAACTCCAATGATAAAGCCTGCGGCAGCTGCTATGAGTACGATGTCTACCACGGCGCGCCCTGTATCCATGGCAGCCTCAAGCAAATGTCGGGCCCGGATCTTCCGCTGGCCATATCCATAGATCCCAACAACGATAGCCGCCAATGAGCCCCAAAGCGCCGCTGTCTCTGGTCGCTGATTTGCATAGAAGATTGCATAGATGATGGCGGCGAACGGCAAGGCAAATATCCAGCCTTGCGCCAGCACACTTCGTGCTCTTGGAATGAGACTTTCATCGATCGCTGAGACCTCGTCCCGAGCGGCTTCAAGGTCCACCTGTGCGTAGACGGCGATGTAGTACAGCAACGCCGGAACGATGGCCGCGGTAACGATCTCAGCATACGGCCGCTGGAGAATGTCAGCCATCAGAAAGGCCACAGCACCCATAACTGGCGGAACAATCTGTCCACCGGTGGACGAAACCGCCTCCACTGCCGCAGCCTTATGGCGGGACAAGCCTGACGTCACCATAAGCCGAATTGTTACCACGCCAGTCGCAACGATGTTTGAAACGACGACGCCTGAGATGGAGCCAAAGAGACCAGACGCTAGTATCGATATCTTGGCGGCACCACCACGCTTGCGCCCCATGGTTGCAAGAGCAATGTCGTTAAAGAAATCAGCGCCTCCTGACTTAAGCAGAAGTTGTCCAAAGAAGACGAAGGCAACGACAACCGTGGCAGCCACCATCATCGTCAGCCCAAGCACGCCGTTGGCGTCGAAGCCCAGATAGACGAGCATCTGATCCCAATCGACTTGCCGCGTTTGCAGCGGGCCTTCAATCGCATGCCCAACAAGCCCGTACACACATATGCAAAGCACGACGACCACAAGCGTCATGCCTACCTTTCTGCGCATGGCTTCAACGACCAGAATAAAGAGCGCGCCAGCAATCAAAACCGCGTCGAGTGGCGCGGAATAAGCGGCAGATAGAAGCCGCGCATAGTCGAACGCGATATAAACGCCAAGCCCAAGCCCCGTGGCAGCAAGCGCGACATCGATGAGACTCGCCGGCCGAGGGGACGTTCGGTCTCGGCTGCGTCGGTCCAAGAATACAATTGCCAAAGAGATGCCCAAGACAAGCGCTAGAAACTGCTCAGTGTAGAAAGAGAGCCCCAATCGCGATGGCACATCCGCAGCGAAGCCAATGGCCGCAAGGGTCAGCAATGCAGAGAGAATGCCAAGAGCGATTGAGAAAAAGCCGCTGTCTGTTTCGCTGTCCTTGGACGTTCCCAAAGGATCAGAAGATGCAGGGGCAAGGTCGCTCATGACAATTGCTCCTGCACAGCTCTATTGAGACTGCTCGATGCCACGTTCGGCAAAGAAGGCAACGGCCGCTGGGTGGTAATCCACCCCGGGGTAGGCCTTGTAGGCACGTTCGATCGCGAAAGCGCCTAACGGCGGATAGGCTTTGGCCATGGCGGCTTGATTGTCGGCAATGGTGGTCAGCAGCTTGGTGACGCTCTCATCGGAGACGTCCGCGCCAGCCACTAAGACGTTGTCCCAAGTCACAAAGGCCATGGTGTCTTCAACACCAACCCGGAAGGGAGCAGGATCGACCTGACTGAAATAGAACGCCGGACGAACAGCCTGGATGCGTTGTAGAGCTTCATCCGATGCATCAACTTTTAGGAAGCGAACACCCCCTACAGAGGCATCGACCTCTGCAACCTTCGGTCCACCAACAGCGAAGAACGCGCTATCGACATTGCCAGCTGCAAATGCGTCGGACCCGCGAATAAGCTCTGGAACAGGCACGCCCTTCACGTCATCCATGGTCAGTTCAGCAGCGGCGAGAATTCCGTCAATGTGACTGCGCGCCAATGGGAACCCGTCCCAGCCAGATGGAACCGACTTGCCCTTGAGGTCTGCAACGTTCTCAATCCCGTCTGCCTTCTTCACGTAAAGGCCAACGGGGAATGGATTGATCCGTGCCACGATCCGCAGGTTCTCGAGCTTCTCATCCCACTCGCCAGTACCTGACGACGCAGTGATGACGTCATTGACGTCGTCCAAGGTGAACTCTGCGCGACCCTGATTGAGCGCCTGCAGCATGGCCTCATTGCCGGCCATAGGCTGAACGACAACCTTCAGGTTAGACTTCTCCCGAGCCTGCCCGGCCATAACTGAAGCCATGGTGTTCCACACCGAACCTTGTGGCGGCGTTGCGATGGATACAACCTGCGCAAAGGCGGCACTCGTGTAGCTCAGGGCCATGGCGGCTATAGCAAGTTTTGCAATCTGTCTCATAATGTCCTCCCAGACAGCGACGCCTTAGACAGCGTCAGGTTGATTTGCGGGTAGCGCCTGCTGAAAAGCAGGTAATCTAAGGCAAGCTTCGACGATGCGACGTATGGTTGGGTACGGCGTCTCGTCGACCGAGAAGCGGCCATTGTTGATGGATTGCGCGGTCAGGCAGATGTCCGCCTGGGTCACCGTTTCGCCGTGACAGTAAGTGCCGGTTTCCGCTTCCCCTGCCAGACGGACCTCCAGCGCCTCAAAGGACAGGCTGACCCAATGCCTGAACCATTCAGCAACAGCGACATCATCTGCGCCAAACTGAGAGCGGAGTTGGTTGAGAACACGCAGATTGTTGATGGGGTGTGTGTCGAGGGCGATCGCATGCGCCAAAGACCTAACTCTGGCACGACCGGTCGCATCATGCGGCAGCAGCGGCGTCTCTTTGTAGACCTCATCCAACCATTCTAGAACGGCTAGGGACTGCGAAAGCTGACCGTCCGGCGTTGTTAACGTCGGCACCAATCCTTGTGGGTTGAGTGCCAGATAGTCCGGAGACCGCTGGGCATTCTCGCGAAAGTTCCAAGTTTTCTGCTCATAGTCGATGCCCTTCAGGTTCAGCGCGGCGCGAATTCTGAAAGACGTTGAGGAACGAAAAAATGAATGGAGGATGAGACCGGTCATGCGGACGAGCGGCTCCTTTTCTCGGTTACCTTCAAGACCGTGTCCGGCAGGCCAGCGATCTCAACCATCATAGTCTGACCAGGCTTTATCGGACCAACGCCGGCCGGGGTGCCGGTCATGATCAAATCGCCGGGCTTGAGTTCGATGGAATGTGAGATGGTCGAAATAATCTCTGGCACGGACCAGATCAGTTCACCGAGAACGGCATCCTGCTTCACCTCTCCGTCGAGGTGAAGGCGAATTGCACTCTCGCGCAGATCAAGATCTGGGGCATCCTCCTTGCGCACAATGGGGCCGATGGGTGCTGACAAATCGAAGGCTTTACCCCAATCCCAAGGCCGTCCCTTCTCTCGAGCTTCCAGCTGCAGGTCACGGCGCGTCAGATCAATTGACGTGCAGAAACCAAGGACGTGGTCCATCGCCGCCGCGTCGGCGATGCCTACGCCGCCCAAACCAATGGCAACAGTCAGTTCAGCTTCATAGTGGAAGTTTTGCGTTTCCGGCGGATAAGGAATCTGAGCCTCGTCGCTGGCCCCTGCATCGAAAGCGGCGTCTGCCGGTTTTGTGAAGAAGAAGGGCGGATCTCGTTCGGGATCCTTCCCCATCTCGCGGGCGTGCGCAGCGTAATTCCGACCAACGCAAATGATACGGCGCACGGGGAAGCGCTCGGTCGTGCCCTCGACTGTCAGCGACGTGATGGATGGGGCGCTCACTATGTAGTCAGGCATTGCCACGAGTCTCTCTAAACAGGCCAAGTTTTTCTTGGATCGGTCGATCGTTAAAGGAAAAGAGAACGGCGTCACTCTCTGGCTCGTGAACGATCTGCCTCCAGGACGGGGCGACGAATATGTCTTTCTCGCCCCACTGGATGACGGTGTCGCCGACACGGGATTGGCCTTTGCCTTCAGTGCACACGAACACCGTTGCAGACGTTGATCGGTAAGGCGTTGTCGCGCCTTGGAGTAATTGTATGGCTGTTCCGATGGTTGGCATGGCGTCGCCGCCATCAAGCGGATTGGTGTAGCGCAATTTCCATCCGTGACATGGATCCGGATCACGTCCCCGCACCATTGCATCAAGGCTCTCGCGAGATCTGTCATAAGGGTAGTTGAAAATGGGCGACACGCCGGCACGCTCAGTGCCCTCGGGCATTAGAGCGTGGCCAAATTCAGCGTAGCTCTGCCCGGTATCTCGTGTGATTTCTTGTTCGTCTTCGCCAAGTCCTTCGGCGAAAGATGCGTCGAGAAACGAGACCACGGGAATGTCGAGGCCATCCAGCCAGAACATCGGGTCCTGCGTTTCATTGCCATGGTCGTGCCAGGCCATCTGAGGCGTGATCACAAAGTCACCGTAGCGCATGATGGTCTTCTCGCCGTTGACGGCCGTATGGGCACCTTCACCTTCCAACACAAAGCGCAGTGCAGACTGCGTGTGGCGATGAGCGGGGGCGACTTCGCCTGGCAGAACGAGTTGAACTCCGGCGTAGAGCGAAGTGGTGGCTCTCGATTGCCCTCTCAATCCAGGATTTTCTAAGATGAGAACCCGACGCTCTGCTTCTTTGGCGGTGATCAAGTCACCGGCCTCCATCATCGCTTCACGGATCGCATCGAACTTCCAGCCAAATGGCTGGCATGTCGACTTCGGCTCCGGTGTCACCAGCTCTCCTAACACCGACCAGAGTGGCGTCATGTGCTGCTTGTCGATCCTGTCGTAGAACGCCTGACGCTCAGGTGTTTCTGCTGGTCGAACGTCCATTACGCTGCCTCCGAAGCTCGGTTGATCAGGGCCTGGCGGTCGATCTTGCCGGTACCTGTGTGGGGTAGCTCATCCACAAATTCGACGATCCGCGGATATTTGTATGGAATGAGCTGGCTCTTCACGAAGTCCTGCAGGGCCCGCGTAGTTGTGTCGTCTGGCTGCTCGCCACCGCGCAGCTTGACGACGGCTCGTAAGGTCATTCGCTTGTCAGCCAGTGGGTGAGCGAGAACGGCACACTCATGGACCAAGGGGTGCTCTCCGAGGCACCTCTCCACCTCGAGCGGCCAAACCCACTGCCCGGACACTTTGATCAAATCATCAGCTCGACCCTGGAAGTAGAAGGCGCCGTCCTCTTCAATAAAGAGGTCACCTGTGTAGAGCCAGTCGCCGCGCATGGTGTCGGCAGTCTTTTCCGGTCGGTTCCAGTAGGTCGGAGCCGACGAGTGTCCACGCACCCACATTGCGCCCTCCTGACCCGCAGCAACCACCTGCCCTTCCGGGTCACAGAGCTTCACTTCGTATCCGGGAACCACTCGTCCAGCCGAACCCAATCGTTTGTCCGCTTCAGTATTGGAGAGGTAGATGTGAAGCATCTCGGTCGATCCGAGCCCTTCCACAGGCTCAAGGTCAGTGAGAGCCTTCCATGAGTTGAACACGTCTTCAGACAATATCTCAGCTGCCGATAGGCAAAGCCGTAGTGAAGAAAGGTCGCGCTCGGCAGCACCTTCTGATCGGCACAAAGCCGTGTAGAGCGTGGGCAAACCAAACAGCATGGTCGGCTTAAAGCTCTCAATGGTCCCGAGGACGGCGTCAGCTGTTGGCTGCCCCGGCATCAAAACCGCTGTTGCCCCAGCCATGAATGGAAACGTAATCCCATTCCCAAAACCGTATGCAAAGAACAGTTTGGGCACTGAAAACAGTCGGTCTTCTGGCCGCACCTTCAGAACATGATCAGCGTAGGACGCAGCTGTGTACGCCATATCATGGTGCAGGTGCACAATGCCCTTTGGTCGCCCGGTTGATCCTGACGAGTACATCCAGAATGCCATGTCATCAGGGCCCGTATCAGCGCACGGCAGATCGCCCTCATTGCCCGCCAGGAACGCTTCGGGAGTCGTGGCGCCTGCCGGTGTGGGACCGTTGACGGCAACAAGGCATTGTAGATCCAAGTCGGCGAACATGTGGGCCAGACCGGCTTCAGCAACAGCAATCCGAGCACCGGAATCCTCGATGAAGAACTCAAGAAGATCTCGCATTGTTTGCGTGTTGAGAAGCACCGGGACCAAGCCGGCTCGCACCGCTCCAAAGAAGGCAGCCGGGAAAGACGGCGTATCGTCAAGGAGGAAGGCGATCCGTTCGCCTCGCTCTAGCCCCTGAGCCAGAAAGGCGCGCCCCCAGGCTGACGCCATCTCGCAAAGCTCAGTGTAAGTCAAATCGCCAAGCGGGCCCGTAACAGCCAATGCTTTTGGGTTTCGTTCAAGATTGTCGAACAGAATTGAGGAGCAGTTGGCATGCTGAGATTTATCAAACCCCAGAGCTTCGGCTGCGGGGTGAAGACCCAGCGGATCGATGATTGAGATGGAGCCGCTCATGCTGCGGCTCGCATTGCATCGTATGTCGCCATGAAGTTGGGAGACAGCTTGCGTAAGCGCGCGTCATCCATTCTTCCAGAGCGGGTGATGTAGTCGTACCCGAACTCAAGTGGCCCGAGCGCCATTTTGGATGCAAAGTCATCATACCAAAGCGCAGAAGTATTGGCCGCCTCGACAATCTTTCGGGCAATAGGCGTTCGCTTTTGCTGATAATCTACAAGTGCGCTGTCCAGGCTGTTGCTGGATTCAAGCGCTACCGCCAGAGCAAGCGCGTCCTCCATGGCAAGCCGCGTGCCGGAACCGACAGAGAAATGGGCTGTGTGCGCGGCGTCTCCCAGAATGACGCGGTTGCCGGAGACCCAATTGCGGCACCACATTTTTGGAAAGCGCCGCCAGGTGGACTTGTTGATCACCAGCGATGCGCCATCCAACATCTCAGCAAACAGGCCTTCGCACGTTCTGGCAGTTTCCATCTCTGACATATCTGCAAAGCCAAAGGCGTCGAACGTCGGCTGATCACACTCGACAATGAATGTGCTCATGTCTGGTTGATAACGGTAGTGATGGGCGTTCATTGCGCCCTTGGAGGTCTCGATGAAGGTCTGCGTCAGCGTGTCGAACGGACGCTTGGCACCAAACCAGGCGAAGTGATTATCGAAGTAAGAGGCCTCAGCATTGAAGGCTTCCGGTTCAGATTGGCGAACAAGCGAGTTCAGCCCATCCGCACCTACGATCAGATCAGCATCAAGAGCATCCACCGCCTCTACATGATGATCAAATTGGACTTCGACGCCCATTTCTTCAGCCTGCGCACACAGGAGCTCTATGAGCCTGAGTCTCCCGATGGCTGCAAAGCCGACGCCGTCAATGACGACATCCTGCCCTTTGTGGGCCAACGTCATGTTCCGCCAGCGCTCCATGTGAGGCGTGATCAGGGCGTGGGTCTTCGGATCATCTGCTTTCAGGAAATCGAGCGCCTGATCAGAAAAGACGACTCCAAAACCGAAGGTTGCGCCGCGCGGATTTTGCTCAAGCACACGAACGCGAGTCGACGACCTTTCACGCTTGAGAAGATAGGCAGCGTAAAGCCCGGCAGGGCCGCCACCCAGCACATCGATGCGCTCCAACTCAACCATGCCACCTCCCAATCGCAAGTTGGAGATAGGCAATCATAGTTTTGCATGATACGCAATATATATTACATAAAGGAAAAATAGCCATGCCTGATCCCGTGTTTGAAACACGCATCTCGGTAGAGTTTGGTGACTGTGACCCTGCGGGAATTGTGTTTTATCCCAAGTACTTCGCCTGGTTTGACGCCTGCTTTCAGCGATGGCTGCGAAGCAAGGACGTGGATCAGGCAGCGATCCAGAAAGCGTTCGGAGCGGTAGGCACCGGCCTGATAAATGTTGATGCCAGCTTTCGCGCACCGCTCCGGCCCGGGCAGTTGTTGACGCTTTCCATCCTTGAGACCGAGTGGTCTGAGCCCACCCTGCGCGTCGGCTATCAAGGCAAGTTCAAAGACAAGCTCGTCGTGGAAGGTGAAGAGTTGCGCGGGCTCTTTGGCAAAGACGAGGACGGTGCATTAAAGCTGCTGCCCATCGCTGAACTTCGTGCAATGATCACGGTATGAGCGACGCGCAAGATACTAAACTCAGCCATGAGGCCAGTGGCGGCATTCAGTCACTAGATGCTGCGCTGAGGGTCTTGCAACATCTCGCGACACTACCGGGCGCTGTGGGTGTAAGCGAACTCGCTCGTGCGTGTGACATGCCGGTCTCCAAGGTTCACCGCTATTTGGCGTCCTTCGTACATGCGGGCCTTGTTCAACAAAACGGCCGCTCCGGCACCTATGATTTGGGGCTTGCGGCCCAATCGCTTGGACTGTCAGCACTCGCCCGTCGCGATATCGTCAACACGGTGAGTGACGAGTTGGTGGAACTCACGCGAGAAACTGGATGCACCACACTTTTGTCAGTCTGGGCAGACCTTGGCCCGACGGTCGTGCGCTGGCAGCGAGCTCCGGCGCCAGTTATCACGTCGTTTGGACTGGGCACGACGTTCCCACTCCTGTCTTCCGCCACGGGAAGAGCGTTTTTTGCACACAGCCCACCGGAATTGGTGTCGCCGCTGATCGCGCGCGAAAAACGGAGAGCCAAGCAGAACCCTCTCCTTATCGAAGACCTACCATCGGCGCATACTATGGATGAGCGGATCGACATTCTGCGGCAGAAGACCCGCGAAGCACAAGTTGCCATCGTTGATGGTCGCTTCATTCCTGGGCTGCGGGCGTGCGCGGCCCCGATTCTAAACTGGCAAGGGGAAGCTGACGTCGTGGTGACCGCAATTGGCACGGACCCGGCTCTTTCAGATCCAAGGAGTGAGACAGCGCAGAAGGTGCTGGAATTCTCCAGAAGGCTAAGTAGCGAGCAGCAGAGCTAGAAGCAAAATTCTTCGCTCAACGCCCACGACCACATCGTAACAGACCTCATGAAACTGTGGTCAGCCCATACCGAGTGGATCCCCTAGCGAGACGAGAGCTGACCACTCATCCAATCAAGTAGTTCTACAGAGAGCCATAGATTTTGCGGATGTCTTCCAACATCAGCTGCGCTGCCAAGACGCCACCCGCGGTGTTCCAGATGTTGTCGTCAACCGCATGGACATTACCGGCCTTGACCGCATCCAAGCTGAGCCAAAGTGGATCAGCCAGAGCGTCGTTGGCAGCTGCCTCGCCCTCTCCGTCTCCACTGTCCCAGGTGAAATGAAAGATGCGATCGCCATCCATGTCAGGAATGCTCTCTTTGCCTACGCGCAGAGCGAATTCATCGACATCCTGATTGGCTGGCCTCGCAAAACCGACCTGATCCAGCAGCACGCCAGAGAAGCTGTCTTTCTGATAGATTCGGATCTGAGACGGCAGGAAGCGAATGATGGAGACTTCTTCCTGCAACCGATCGCCGAGAGCCGCGCTGGTATCAGCTACCTTGGCTTTGAAGTCCGCCATAATGGCATCGCCCTCATCAACCTTCCCAAGGGCTTCTGCGTAGAGAGCAAAATTGACCATCCAGTCGCCCCTTAGGCGCTCCGACAAGACCGTGGGGGCGATTGCTGAAAGCTGCTCGTAGATTTCTTCGTGGCGCTGTTTGTTGCCCAGGATCAGGTCCGGTTCCAACGCTGCTACGAGCTCCAAGTTGACGGCGCTTTCTTTCCCAACAGGCTCTACGCCCTGCATCGCGTCGGTGATGTGTTCGTACCAAGGGTTACCATTCCACGAGTTGGCGGCACCCACGGGCTTCAAACCAAGAGCCAGCACCGCCTCCGTGCCTTCATTGGTCAGAACCACAATCCTTTTAGGATCTGAAGGCACATCGGTTTCGCCCATAGAATGAGAAATGGTCTCTGCTGCGGCCGCGCCGACGAGGCCAAAAAGCAGTGCAATGACATTGAGAAATCTGAACATGAATAAGCTTCGCTCCTTGCGTTTCTGAGCACCGATCTTATTCTTGATAAGATTAATCTAGTTTTCAAGTCCCATGGCGCGCGCACTCTTTTTTCTCGCTTCAACAGCAGCAATTTTGTTTGTCGTTGGCCTCCACGTGGGAGTTCGCTTCACCAGTCCCGACGTTGTGCTCGCAGCTCTCTTTGACGAGGCTCAAGACGCCTCCGGGCTGATTGTTCAGAACCTGCGTCTGCCAAGGGGAATTCTGGCGCTCTTTGTTGGCGCATCGCTGGGCCTGTCGGGGCTACTCATGCAGTGCTTGATGCGCAATCAGATTGCCGAACCTGGGTTATTGGGTGTGAATGCCGGGGCCGCCTTTGCCGTCGTGTGCTTGCTCAGTGTCTACCCAGCATCCGCAATCAGTTCGGTGATCGCTGCGGCAGCCATTGGCGCTGCCGCAGCGACCGCGCTGGTACTCACGCTTTCTCTTGCCACTGGTGGTGGCCTTTCACCGATTTTCCTTTTGTTGGCGGGCGTCACAATCGCCGCACTTCTCAATGCCGGCCTGCAAGTACTCATTATCCTTGACGAGGCCGTCATGGAGGAACTGCTTTTTTGGTTGGCTGGAGCCTTTGTCGATCGGCCTATCGAAGGCCTGTGGATTGTTGTAGTCCTTGTGGGCTTGGCCGTCCTGCTAACCTGGCGGTTTCAACCGGCGCTCGATGTGATGAGCACAGACGACGCCACCGCGACCACGCTGGGTGTTGATGTTGCAAAGATGCGGCTGATTTTCCTTGGCATTGCAGCTCTGCTAGCTGGAGCTTGCGTTGCGTTTGCTGGGCCAATCGCCTTTGTTGGCTTGGTAGCACCCCACTTGGCTCGGCTGACAGGAGCTAGGGGAATGGCACAACTGGTTCCGCTCTCTGTGCTCTGGGGAGTGAACCTTGCGCTTGCCGCAGATCTGCTAGCCCGCTTTGTCCTCTATCCGTCAGAGGTACCCGTCAGCGCTGTGTTGGCTGTTATAGGCGTGCCGACAATGCTGTTCCTTCTGAAGAGACGGCGGCTGCTGGCCACATGAGAACACGCAAGGGCATAGCGGCAACCGCACTCGCGGCCACATTATGCGTCGGGATGATCGCAGGACTGGCTCTTGGGTCATCGTTCATGCCGGTGGACCGGGTTTTAGCGGCACTTGCGAGCGAAGGCAGCCGCGCTGACACGATCATCATCTGGAACTTAAGAATGCCGCGGATGTTGATGGCAGTGCTGGCTGGCGCTGCACTGGCCGTCGCTGGTACATTGCTTCAGCGCACCACACGAAACCCATTGGCCGCTCCCTCCGTCCTTGGAATTGTCGACGGTGCTGCACTCGGCGTTCTCTTATTTCTCTGGTGGTTCTCCAACGAGGCCAACGCCCTCACTGTTCCCATCCTATGGCAGCCATTGGCAGCCATAGCCGGAGCCGGTGCGTTATCAGGAACGGTCGCTGTTCTCTGGTGGCGCGAAATGCATGATCCGATGCGCCTCATACTCTACGGCGTTGCGTTGGCCGCGCTCGCGAACGCAGTCGTCGTTCTGATGATCATCGCTGGGCCGATCTTCAGGGCGAGCCAGGCGTTAATCTGGCTCGCCGGTTCTGTGCACCTTGCCAAGTGGTGGGACGTGCAGTTGATGGCTCTTGCGTTAGCCGTTCTCGTCGTGCCTCTGATCGCCGTCACGCGACCATTCGATCAAATGCGTTTGGATGACCAAAGCGCGCAATCGACCGGCCTGCCGGTGGCTGCCTACCGCGCAATTGGCCTCCTTCTCTCAGTCCTGCTGACAGCAATCGCGGTGAGCCTTGTGGGTGGGATTGGCTTCGTCGGGCTAATTGCGCCCCATTTGGCAAGGCTGCTGTTTGGAACGGCCATCCATCAGCAATTGCTTGGAGCAGCGACCATAGGGGCCATCATGATTCTTGGTGCGGACCTCCTGGTGCGCTTGGCTTTTGCGCCGCTGGAGGTTCCGGCAGGCGCACTCACAGCACTGATTGGTGCACCTTACTTCCTCTTCATTCTGGTCAAGAAGGGTGCCGTGCATGCCTGATATAGCCGAAGCACCATGTTTAGCCGTCCGGGACCTAACGGTACGGTTTGGAGAGTTCACAGCAGTTCAGAACATCTCGTTTGATCTCACGCATGGACAAGTTACTGCCATGTGTGGGCTCAACGGATGCGGAAAATCATCTGCTCTCAAAGCCATTCGGCGATTGTTACCGTCGACAGGAACGATCACGCTATCCGGAACAGACCTTCACACACTGAGCGAAAAACAGATTGCCAAACATATCGGCATGCTGGGTCAAAACCCGCAAGCCCCTGACCAGATGTCCGTGCGAGAGCTGGTATCCCTAGGTCGTTTTGCTCACCGCAGCGCATTGGGTGGCCTTCAACCGTACGATCACAAGACCATCTCAAAAGCGCTGGGTGCAACGGCAGTATCAGAACTGGCCGACAACACGCTGGGTACGATTTCAGGGGGTCAACGGCAGCG
>JBCBXA010000046.1:0-20901 GCA_039816825.1 Pseudomonadota bacterium
GGCGTCGATCAGCAGAATGGAGAATACGTCGGCCGCGTCCTCCTCTTGCCCAAGAACGGCGACGGACTGAACGTCAATCACCGCATGGGCGAGCTCGTGATAGAAGGTACCGATCACGTTCGACGCGACAAAGCTCTCCGGCGCGGACCATTCTTTGTCATCCGCGCCAGATGCCAGCCCCGGTGCGGCAAGTGTTATGCCGCCAAAAGACAGGCTGGCCGCAAGCAGCCATCTTGGCAAGCTTGGCACTAATAGAGCACCACGCTGCGGATGCTCTCACCAGCGTGCATCAGGTCGAAGCCCTTATTGATATCGTCCAGCCCCATGGTGTGGGTGATCATCGGGTCGATCTCAATCTTGCCATCCATGTACCAGTCAACGATCTGTGGCACATCGGTGCGGCCACGGGCGCCGCCAAAGGCCGTACCGCGCCAGCTGCGGCCCGTGACGAGCTGGAACGGACTTGTGGCGATCTCCGCGCCGGCCGGAGCGACACCGATGATGATGCTCTCGCCCCACCCCTGATGCGCTGCCTCAAGCGCCGTGCGCATAACACCGACATTGCCGGTAGCATCGAATGTATAGTCAGCGCCGCCCTTGGTGAGGTTCACCAGATATGGCACGAGATCTTCTTCCACTTCAGACGGGTTCACGAAGTCCGTCATGCCGAAGCGTTCCGCCATCTCCCTCTTGGATGGGTTCAGATCAACGCCAACGATCTGGTCTGCACCCGCGAGCCGCAGTCCCTGAATGACATTGAGGCCAATGCCACCCAGGCCGAAAACGATGGCGCGGCTGCCGATCTCCACTTTGGCCGTGTTGATGACCGCGCCAATGCCGGTGGTGACGCCGCAGCCGATGTAGCAAACCTTGTCGAAAGGGGCGTCTTCGCGAATCTTCGCAAGCGCAATCTCCGGCGCCACCGTGAAGTTCGAGAATGTCGACGTGCCCATATAGTGGAGGATCTGCTCGCCATCCTCAGTGGTGAAGCGGCTGGTGCCATCGGGCATGACGCCCTGCCCCTGCGTGGAACGGATCGCCTGACACAGATTGGTTTTGGGGTTTAGGCAGTATTCGCACTGCCGACATTCCGGTGTGTAGAGCGGGATGACGTGATCGCCGGGCTTGAGCGTCGTCACATGCGGCCCGACCTCGCGTACGATGCCTGCGCCCTCATGGCCCAAAATGGCCGGGAACATACCCTCCGGGTCCGCGCCCGAAAGCGTGAACTCGTCGGTGTGGCAGATGCCGGTGGCCATGATCTCCACCAGCACTTCGCCTTCCCGCGGCCCCTCCAGATTGACGGTTGTGACCTCAAGCGGTTGGCCAGCGGCGGTGGCAACGGCGGCGCGTGTTTTCATGATCTCACTCCTCCCCAGGACTGGGATGGACGGTAGCGAGAGCCACACCACGCGGCAAGCCGTTGAACTCGCTAGAGATCGTGCAGAAAACCGTTGAGAAGGGCGAGGCTTGGAGCCAGTTCAGCCAAACGATCAATGCCACGGGAGCCTAGGAAATTGTCGATGGGATCGCGCTCTTCAATGGTGCGCATCACCACAGCCTTTCGCCGCTGGTGCGGCTCGTGACTTGGGATGATCTCAAGGCCGCGTGGCAGCCGCTTGAGCTCCGGCTCTGCAAACTGACAGCCAATCGCATGGCAGGCCTGCACCGCGCCATCAAACTGCTGACGCTTCGCTCCGTCTGCCAGGGCGGCGCGGAAAGCGGCGAGTTGGGCAGGCTGCATGGCCCACATTCCAGCGCCAAACCCAACACTGTCGGCATGGGCGACCAGGTGAATGGCTGGCGATGTCCCAGGCTTGGCACCCGTCCAGAAGATGAAATGAAGGTGGGATTTGAACGGCGTCTTGTCGGCTCCAAACCTTGTGTCCCGGTGCAACCGGCGGATGGTGCCATTCATCTTGGGCACGGCGGCGTGCGGCGGTGTCAGAGCCTCCATGATCGGAGCCGCTGACTGCACAAATGCAATCGCCGGCGCCATCACATCCTGTTCGTAACGATCTCGATTGGCCTCGAACCAAGAGCGGTCATTGCTACGCGCGAGATCGGCCAGAAACTCAAAGGTCTGCGGCGTCAGCCCATTTTGATTGGTCATGATTTGGGTTCCTCTGTTGGAGCGCTCGGAGCCGCCGATTCCAGGAGATGGTGAAACGCTTGCCGCGCAGCTGAAAGGACACGCTCTCGCGTTGGGTGGTCTGCGCATGCCGTTGCGGTGGCCACCGCGCCTGATGCGAGAACCAGTGCCGCGTCTATGGAGAAGGCGTGCTCGTCCGCGAGGTGCGGCTGCCCCCGCCTCATCTCTTCTGCCACTGCCGTCCAGCCGGTCTGAAACCCGCTTCGAACCGCTTCTCCTTCGCGCGTCGCATCGCCCGTGAGCGAGGCGAGCGTGCAGCCGGTGAAGATGGTTTCGAGATTGGCGGGGTCGAGATAGCCGTCAAAAATCTCCAGCATCTGCTGCCAAAGCGTGGCCGCATCGGGCCCGTCACGCCGCTCAAGCATGCGGCGGATCGGATGTTCGTGCTCAGCCACCTGGGCAAACAGCTCCGCCTTGGATTTGAAGTGCGCGTAGAACGCGCCGCGCGTGAGCCCCGCCTCTTCCATGACGCCATCAATGTTCACGGCGTAATAGCCTTCGCCGCGAAAGCGGCGGGCCGCGCCCTCAATGACGCGCTGGCGGATTTTCGCTTTGTTTTCGGCTGTCAGTCTCATGGTGATCCTAATGTATGTTGACTAACATATATAAATTCCCTACGCCTTGCGCAACAGGGAAAGCCGCTTGGAGGCAAAGATGGCTGACGACACGGAGCCGGCGCGACTGGCATGGGAGCGGTTGGCGGATGAGCTGGATGCTGAGGAAAGTGATGTCGCGCGCGGCAGAATGATGAGCGCAGACGCACTGACGGCAGGCGGCAAAGTGTTCTGTTTTTACTCCACCAAGGGAGGCGCCATCGGCCTGGGCGCGCGGCTGGGGCGCGACTACCCGTTTGAGGGCTTGGAGCTGTCAGAGTGGCAGCATCTTGCGCCATTCAAGACCCGTCCGCCCATGCGCGACTGGATTGTGACCACCCATGCGGATGTTGACCGCTGGCCGGTCATCGCCTTGGAAGCCCTGCGCATCAACCGGCTGGCACGGAAGACGTCATGATCAATTTCACGAGCTAAGAGAGGGAACCCATGCTCACCATTTCACCCATTTACGTCGCGGCCATCGCCATATTGATGGCCGTGCTCTCCACCCGCGTGGGCATTTTGCGCGGCAAGCACAATGTGGCGCTCGGCGATGGCGGCAATGCGGAGCTTGCCCTCGGCATTCGCCGCTTTGGCAATCTGTCGGAATATGCGGCCATGGCCGCGCTGCTGCTGGTTATGATGGAGCTTGTCGGCGTGGCTCCGTACTGGTTGCACGCCTATGGCATCACGCTGGTGGCACTGCGCCTCATCCACCCGATCATTCTGTTCGACAGCATGGACGCCCCACTGTGGAAGAAGGGCGGGCGCTTTGTGGCAGCGGCGGGCACAGCGGCTTTGATGATGGCCGGCGGAATAGCCATCGCCCTCGCCTGACGACAAGCCCTAGCCCATGAAAAAGCCGCCAGAACAGAGCGTTCCGGCGGCTTTTTGAATTAGTCTTTCAACAGGCTCTCAAGCGGCGAAGAGAGCCCGACCAACAAAACTACCGCGAGTAAAATTCGACCACGAGGTTTGGTTCCATCACCACTGGATATGGCACGTCGGCCAGGCCTGGAACGGTCTTAATGGAAGCGGACATCTTCTTGTGGTCGACGTCCAGATAGTCGGGCACATCACGCTCGGCGAGGCTGATGGCCTCGAGCACGATCACCAGATCGCGGGACTTCTCTTTCACTTCCACCACATCGCCGGGCTTCAGGCGGTAGGATGGAATGTTGGTTTTCACACCGTTCACCAGCACATGGCCATGGTTGATGAACTGGCGGGCGGCGAACACGGTCGGCACGAACTTGGCGCGGTACACCACGGCGTCGAGGCGGCGCTCCAGCAGGCCGATCAGGTTCTCAGAGGTATCGCCCTTGATGCGGCTGGCTTCGGCGTAGATCTTGCGGAAGCCTTTTTCCGAAATGTTGCCGTAGTAGCCCTTGAGCTTCTGCTTGGCGCGCAGCTGCAGGCCAAAGTCCGACATTTTGGATTTGCGGCGCTGGCCGTGCTGGCCGGGGCCATACTCGCGATTGTTCACCGGGGACTTCGGACGACCCCAGATGTTTTCGCCCATGCGGCGATCAATTTTGTATTTCTGTGGATGGCGCTTGCTCATCACATTCTCCAAACAAACAGCCCGCCCCCGCCGCGTGTGGCAAAGGCCGACCAACCAAATGGAAATGCACCCTCCTTTGGCAGCTATCGCCACCTGACAGACCAACTCACGCACGCTTTGTGAAATGGTCACGGGATACGGCTCGGGCGGTTAGGCCGGAGCTGGGCGGTGGATAAGGGGGAATGGGAGTTGGGTCAAGGGGATGATACTAACCGAAGTTTCGGAGGGTCTCCTGCCACTTCCAAATCCGGTCGGCGTTGTTGCCCGAAGATCAATTTCACAATTTCAACCTCGGGAATGTCTAACTCTTGAGCAATATGTGAAATCCACACTCCCTCACCGCTCAAAGAACTCATTACTTTTTTCCAAACCTGCGAATTTTCTCGTTTCATGGAATTGGGTTCGCTTTTCCGCCAACCGCGGACCGATATCTCTTTAAACATCGTTTCATACTGATACTTTGAGATCATCTGGAGCCGGTATGCTCTGAATATCGCTGCTGCCAGCGACACACCCCATCTCTGCTTGAGATCCATCATCTCGGAAATATTTGAAATGCGACCAGCTGTCAGAAACTCTTCTTTTGGCATCAAGAAATTAGAAGCAAACGCATCCGCATCTTTCTCCACGTCATTTCCAGAAAGAGCTGAGCGTTGATGCAAAACCAAATGCCCTAGCTCATGGGCCGCATCGAAGCGGCTGCGTTCTGACGATTTCTGATTGTTCAGAAAAACACACGGCAACTTCCCTCTCCAGATAGAGTACGCATCGACCGCCAAATTCTCTTCAGAAAGGGAAAAAACACGCACTCCATGAAGCTCTAGCAGGTGAACCACATTCTTGATGGGGCGAAACCCCAGAGACCAATAAGTTCGTAATTCGATTGCTGCCGCTTCGGGATCAAGTTCGCTCAGATCAGGAACGTCAATATCTGGTAGGTCAAAGCGCTCCTCCACCCAATCGATCAATTCGTAAGCAAACGCGCCTGCTGCCACGGCCGCGTCCCTTTGCTTAGCTGTTCGACGAGAAAGACTTCTGAAACTAACTCCCGATACGTCTGGAATGTTTGGTTCGTCGCGAAAGAAAAAACCGCGTGGAAACTCTAAAAATTTCGCTAGCCTATCTACGGTTGCATCGGCAGGCTGGTATTCGCCCGCTTCGTAACCAGACACAGCCCTAGCCTCCACTGAAATCGCTTCACCAAGCTGCTTTTTCGTTAGATGTCGACGCTGTCTGGCGATACGCAGCCTATTTCCTACAAACATCACTAACCTGACTTTTTCCGACGAACTGGCACATCAATATCCTCACTCTCAAGACCCTTTTCAGGATCAAGAGAGGGTTTAGGCAGACGTATAAGAAGCCGCTGTGTCCACGCCACGATGTGCTTGCCTTCGTAATTTTCGGGGAGTGAGAGCTCACCAATCACGAGATCATCGGTAATTCGTATCACAAAAACGTACGTCGGAAACCGAAGTATCGGAGCGAGCTCTCTCGCAGCTTCGCTGAACGTCTCTGGAAACAAGTCGTTCTCCATACGGTTCATAGCTATCGCCGGTGGCCACGACGATATTGAGCTTCTGGGTTTCTGACGTCACCAAAGAGTAATTGCCGGGGTCACTCTTTTTCCAACCCCGGGGCAGCAACTCATCTCGCAGTGTGCGCAGAACGTACCTCCAAGCCTCGGTGCCTGGTATGAAAGGTGCGTCGTTGTCCGTACACAAATCGCGTCCCGCTTTACCAGCGGCAAGAGCCCTCTGAAGCGCTTGGATTGGGATTCCCAAGTCCGTGAGAATGCGCAGCACTTCCTCTTCGTCCGATATCAACATCGAGTTCTCTTCCGTTTTGTTTCCGCAAAACCGGGTTTACATGCGAAAAAAATGAAGTCAAGATGTTCACCTCGAAGCTTGTAAGTTTTCAACATGCCCCCTCACTCACGCGGAAAACTATTGTTGAACTCCCCCATGAACTGAACCGCAGGCTTGCGCAGCTTGGGGCGTGGGGCGGTGCCTGCTTCTGGCGATTGCGCAATCGGCGGAACCGGGAGGCCTTCGACCTGTCACCCACCCTCTTTTGGATATGGGCGTACGACGGCGTGCCTGTCACGGCAGATGACCCGGCCAAGCGCGGGCGCGCCGGCCAAAAGCGGCAGGTGGCTTCGCAGAAGGCACCGAGAGCGCCGCTCTATACGCAACGCAAAACTTTAGGTCCCTCTCGCTCCCTTTGCTTTGCAAAAAGGAATGGCGCTGGCTCTTCTTCGCCGCGAGGCGGCTCGGAAGGAGCGTGACCAATGGGCAGTGTTCGACCGCCGGGCACCCATGGTGCCTAAAGGCCAAAAATCACCGAGCGGGAGCCCATAGGCAATCGCACAACGACCTAGCTGAGATTGCCCAAGGGCTTTCGCGTTCAGACTTTGCAAAACCCAGCGCTGAGGGCGTGTGGGAACACAGTATGGCGTCCATACCCAATTCGTCATCCCGGCACTCGTTGCCGGGATCCATGCCTTTGGGGGTCGGGTTGGCGCGTAGCCGACGGCTTCGGGCGCGAGGTAGCCGGAAGTGGCATGGATCCCGGTGACAGGCACCGGGATGACGGGTGGGGTTCGGAGCGGCGCTCTCGCAATGTTTGCCACGCAAACAAGGCTGCCGCTGCGCAACGGCGCGGCTTCGTCGCTTGTTTGTCTCGCAATGTTTGCTGCGCAAGCAGGGCTGTCGCTTTTCCACCTATCTAACCATCAGCCGCGTCGCGTATCAGATGGTTAGATAGGTGACTGTCAGCACTCCGAGCACGGCGCTGACGACAATCACCCGTCCGATCCCCCATTTCAGCGCGAAGGCCATACCTGCCGCGATGAGGAACAGCAACACAGCGGCGGGGCGCACGGTGCTCAGGAGTGGCCAGTCGAAGGCGAAGGGGCCGGTTTCCACTCGCACCAGATGGCCGAACAGAACGTGGGTGGCGAACCAGATGGAGAGGTAAGCGATGACGCCCACCACGGCGGCCGTGATCGCGTCGAGCGCGCTTTTGAGGCGGGGCTGAGCGGAGATCCACTCGACATAAGGCGCACCGGCGAAGATCCAGAGGAAGCACGGGACGAACGTCACCCAAAGCGCCACGGCGCCTCCGGCAAAGCCCCACCCCAGAGAGCCGCCCTCGCCCTCTGCGGCCAGAAAGCCAACGAACTGAGTGACGAGGATCAGCGGGCCAGGCGTGGTTTCGGCAAGGCCCAGCGCGTCGATAAGCTCGCCCTGGGTGAGCCAGCCGAAGTTCGTCACCACGTCTTGGGCGATGTAGGCGAGCACGGCATAGGCGCCGCCAAACGTCACCACCGCCAACTGGCTGAAGAACAGGCCTATGCGGGCCAGAATGCCATCGGGTGCCAGAGCGTAAAGCGCCGCCAGCGGCAGCAGCCAAAGCGCGCCCCACAGCGCCACCGTGCCGGAGATGGATGACAGGTGCGGCTTGTTGACCGGCTCGGGCGGCTCCGCGGAGGCGAGGAAGAAGAAGCCGATGATCGCTGCCGCAAGCACGATGAGCGGATAAGGCACGGCCAGAAAATAGAGGCCGACGAACGCGGAGAGCGCAATGGCCCAGGCGGGCCAGCCGGAAAGCGCCCTGCCCGCCACTTTGCGCAGGGCCTGCAGCACGATCACCAAGACGGCGCACTGGACGCCAAAAAAGATGGCATAGACAAGCGGCACATTGCCGAAGGTCACATAGAGCGCGGCGAGTGCAAAAATGATCGCTGCGCCGGGCAGCACGAACAGCAGACCACCGATGAGGCCGCCGCGCCAGCCCTTGAGCTTCCAGCCCGCATAGGTGGCAAATTGCATGGCCTCCGGCCCGGGCAGCAGCATGAAGAAACTCAACGCGTTCAGAAACTGCTTTTCAGTTAGCCACTCGCGGTCTTCCACCAGTTCGCGGTGCATGACGGAAATCTGGGCCGCCGGCCCGCCGAACGACAGAATGCCGATACGCCAGAAAGCGGCGAACAGGTCGCGGGTGGTGATGGCTTCAGGTGGCAAGGCAGGCTCCGGCGTTGATGGTGGCTACCACGTCGGGCGGCCTTCGCAAGTGACAGATTTGCGACGCGATTATGTCAGGCCGATCCCTCTGGCAGCGGCGCACAGGAAGGAAAGGATAGCGGTCAAACAGCGCTCGCAATGGGTTGATTTGCAGGTGAAACCGAGGATCGTGCAAAGACGGCGTATCGAATGACGCGAGATTGGAAACACACATGGCACAGCACCTCACCCGACGCGCACTGCTTTCACTCACTGGCAAGCTCACCCTTGGGCTGACCACATTGGCCGCGCTGCCGGTGCAGGCCCTGGCCGCCAGCGGAAATTTCTCCGGCAAGGGGCGCTACAAAGTGTCCGGCACGGCCAAGCTTGAGGGACGGACCCTGACCCTATCCGGCTTCTCCACATCGCGCGGGCCTGACGTGTTCGTACATGTTGGCAACGGCTCACCAGACCACCGGGTGGCGAAGTTGAAGAGCTTCAAAGGCGATCAGAGCTATCAGATTCCTGCCTCTATCGATCCTTCAACCATTCGAACCGTACACATCTGGTGCCGCGCCTTTGGTGTCGACATGGGGCAAGCAAGCCTGCGCTAGCAGCTCGCCTAACCTGTAGGCTTGTCAGACGGATATGCGTCACTAGAACCAGTGAAAGACCCAATCCACTGGATGTGACTGATGACCGACTTCAATCTCGAACTGCTCCGCAACCTCTGTGAAACGCCCGGCGTGCCAGGGCATGAGCACAGGGTGCGCAAGCTCATCGAGAGTGAAATCGAGGGCCTCTTCGACGCGGTTGAAGTGGATGCCATGGGCTCGCTTCTTTGCGTGCGCAAATCACGCAGCAAAGCGAAGAACCCGCTCAAGGTTATGCTCTTGTGCCATATGGATGAGATCGGTTTTCTGGTCAGCCATGTGACAGAAAAGGGCTTCGTGCACGTGCAGCCGGTTGGCGGCTTTGATGCACGCAATCTGTTTTCCCGGCGTGTGCTGGTGAGCACGGATGAGGGAGACTTCAAAGGCGTGATGAATCCCGGTGGACGCCCCGTCCACATCGCCTCTCCCGAAGAGCGCAAGAAAGTGCCCGATCCGCATGAGTTCGTGATCGATCTTGGGCTTGGCGAAGAGACCGCTAAGAAGGTCAAGATTGGCGACATGGTCACCATGGACGAGCCGTTGATCGAGATGGGTGACCACATTGTGTCCAAGGCACTCGACAACCGTATCGCGTGCTGGCTCGGTATCGAAGCCATCCGCGCCTTGGGCGACGCACCGCATGATTGCGAAATCCATGTGGCGTTCACCTGCCAAGAAGAGGTGGGGCTACGGGGCGCGCGGACAGCCGCTTTCAAGGTGCGGCCCGATATCGGTTTTGGCGTTGACACTACCCTCGCCTGCGACACGCCGGGCGTTCCGGAACAGGACAAGACCACGTCACTCGGGGCGGGCTTCGGCCTGCACGTCAAAGACTCAAGCTTCATCGCGGATCGCGAACTGGTGAGAGAGATCGAAGCGCTGGCGCAGCATAATGACATCGCGTTCCAACGCACCATGCTGCGGGCTGGCGGTCAGGATGGAGCGGCCGCTCAACAGGCGGCTGCGGGTGCCCGGGCCGTGGGGATTGTCGTCGGCACTCGCTACATTCACACCGTCACTGAGATGATCCATCGAGACGACCTATCGGCCGCTCGTGATATACTGGCAGCCTACCTCAAGCAGGCCTGACCGCGATCAATTCAGGCGCGAGCCTGAAACTCGTAGACGTTGCTCACCGAGCAATCATCGAGGTCACTGTCCGGCAGGCATTCTTCGTAGGCGCAGACGCGATTGCGGCCCATCTGCTTGGCGCAGTAGAGGCCCTGATCGGCGATGCCCATGGCGCGGGAGAGATCGGCAGGGCCGGTAAATTCGGCAATGCCAAAGCTTGCCGTGCATTTGATCTCGATACGTTCGCCGTCCTGATTGGTGACTGCAAGCGGCGTGTCGGAGATTGCTACCCTGAACTGATCGCTCATCAAGCGTGCCATGGCGGTGTTGAAAGTGGGTAGGACGACGCAGAACTCCTCTCCGCCCAGCCTGAAAATTGAGTCGTTCTCGCGCAGCAATGCACGAATGCGTTGGCTCACCTCCACGAGGACTTCATCGCCAGCCGAATGGCCGTATGTGTCGTTGACGCGCTTAAAGCGATCAAGATCGAGAATAATCAGGGCGTGGGGTGACGCCAAAGAGCCGGAAGCCGCCAGGTTGGCAATGGTTTTTTCCAACCCACGGCGATTGCAAAGCCCTGTCAGCGGGTCGGTCATCGCCTCGCGGAGCGCTGACTTCAGCTGCGCCAAAATCAGGGTGATAAGCAGCGTACAGCCCAAACCCACGCCGGCAACAGCGGTGCCGAAGATGATGGCGTGGAAGTGTTCACTCTCCCACAGCGGCCCGGCGTTCAGCGTTTCCCGCAAAACTGTCTGGCTGGCGATGGCAAACAGGAAGTAGAAAATGGAGGTACCCTTCAGCACGACGCGGCAAACCATAGCACCTGGTTCTCGAACACCGTTGAGTAGCAAGGCTGTCGCCATCAGGATGAAGGCAGTTGTGCCCACATCAACGGTCACGCGAGTGGCCGGCTCCTGATAGCTGAACAGCGTGAGAAACTGCAGAGCAGCGTGGACGACCATAATCAGAATGAACGGCTGGTAGCGATCATCACGACCAAACTGAACACAGATTCCGTAGGAGATCAGGCAACCGGATGCGATAAAGGCCAGATCGGTGGCATATGCCATGGACGGCCCAACAACGGGCGCCTGCAGGATGAGTTCTGATGTGAAGGCCGCTCCGGATATCGCATAGCCGGCTGCATAGAACAGAGCGGCCTTTGATGTGCGCGCTCGATACCAGGCCATCACAAAGGCAGCCGAAAATGTGCCCATAATGATGGGCGTGAAATAAAGCATCAACATAGTCATCCCCTTGCGGGACGCTACGATGCAGACTGCTACGGCACTCTTGCGACCGCATTACCAGATCTTGCCCCCAAGAATCGTAGGCGCAAGAAGCAAAGGCGCGCCACACCGTATGATGTGACGCGCCTCTCTGGGGGTTGGTTTTAGAACGCTACCGGATTTCGGGTGCTTTGAAGCCGAGAGAGCGCGGCGCGTCGAGCAGGAAAAGGCGGGGTTCTTGAACACCCGTACGCTCTTCCCCTGGCAGCTTCTTTGCGGCTTCGGATGCTGTGAAGGCACCCTCCTTGGGGAACTGAACGTTTGGCAAGGCAGTCGTGAGGTCGATGGACTGCGCCTGCGCCGGAGCAGCCACGGCCGTGAGGAGCGCAACTGCGAGGGGTGTGATGAAGCGTGTTGTGACTTTGGGGGATGTCATGGCTCGGCCTGCTTTCGTTTTCGGTTCTCTAGTCAGCTCAAACCTTTGGTCTGTCCTCCGGTGTGGCTGGGCTCACCGAAGCACGGCCAATGACCCAATTCTCTCCTGTTTCGAAATCGACGAGAAGCTCTCGGTTTTGCAGCGAGGTTTCAGACTTCGGCGCGACCGCGCAAAACTATTCCGCGGGGCCGAATGCTGCTTCCAGAGACTGCTTTCTGAAATCCGTGGGGCTTTTGCCCATGAATTGACGGAACGCGCGGTTGAACGGGCCAAGCGATGCAAACCCGCTCTCGTAAGCGATGGTGAGCACCGGCACGTCCGCACGGTCTGGATTGGCGAAGGCCTCCGCAGCCGCAGCCACTCGCCGTTCATTGATGAAGGCGGAGAAGTTGCGATAGCCCAGCCCCTGGTTGATCACGCGGCGCAAGCGGTGCTCGGGCGCGTCGAGGCTCTCGGCCAGCGTTCGAATGGTGAGGCCTTCCTGACGCCAGACCCCCTCCTCCATCGCATTCTCCAAACGAACAACCAGCGCGTTCTCGGCGACGGAAAGGCCGTTCTTGGCAACCACCTTCTTGGCACTGGCCACCGCCTGCTTATGTGGCCACAGGTCTTCGCGGACATTCAGCATCCAGAATGTCAGCGTAGCGATGATAGCCAGCACGATCGAAGATATGGCCGCATCGAACCAGACAGGCTGTTCGTTGAACTGGCAATAGACCACCAGGACGGTGATGATCATGCAGCCGAGCGCAACTTCCATAACGAAGAACCTGCGGAAACCTCTGCGACTCTCAACAAGATCGTCCACGTCGGCGCAGAACGCTGTTCTGAGAAGATAACCATAGATCAGGAATTCGGCCGCATGGGCAAACGCCATGCTGAGCCCGAAGAGGTGGACTGCGGACATGACGCCAACATAGGCAGACGCACCCGCGATGTGCCTTCGTCCAGGGCGAAAATCGTCGGTGAAGAAGTCGAGACACGCCCACACGATCAGAATTGGCGACAGCATAAATGGCCAGTAGGAGAGTCCTTCCAACGGGCCCAGGATCAACGAGCTGACACTTGAGCGGTCGAGTATATGCCATGCGGAGACGGCTAAAGCAGAAATCAACGTCCAGGTTTTGGCGAGGCGGCGTAGATTGAGCAGGTGCCCGATGAGCAGAAGCGTGATGGCGGCGATGGCAAATCGGATCGCCAGATCGAACACCACCCAGCCATTAACAGCCGCGCCTGCAGAGAGCTGTGGAACGTCGTACATAGGTCTCGTCCTTACGGAGCACCGAGCTCCCAATCAGGTGACCATACAACAAGCCGCCGGTGCAAGCCGCTCGTTTTCGGAATCGGCTAGTCATTTTTGGACGATGTAACGTTAAAGGATGCATCGCGTTTTATGCCCACCGTGGCAAAAGGGGCGGCTCCAAGACCGCCCCTTCCACACATTCAAAGGTTGGCTTGCTTATCCAACCAGCGCGTTGTCATCACGCTTGATGGCAATCACCGTTGAGCGGGACAGCTTGCCGTCACCGTCCGGGAACGAGCCTGCCGGGTGCTGGATGCCGACAAACATCGTGCGTTTGTCGGCCGACCAGGTGATGCCGGTCACTTCCGAACCGTTTGGCCCGGTCATGAAGCGGCGAATCTCACCGGTCGCCGGGTCGCCCGCCAACATCTGATTGTTGCCCATGCCCACGAAGTCGCCTTCATTGTCGTCATCGCCATCTGTTTGGATCCACAAGAGGCCATTGGTGTCGAACATCATGCCGTCAGGCGAGTTGAAGAGGTTGCCCTCATTGATGTTGTCGGAGCCAGCATACGCATCGTCATGGACGGTCGGATTTCCAGCCATCACATAGAGGTCCCAGTTGAACTCATCCGACGCATGATCGTCGTTGGCCGGGAACCAGCGAGCGATCTGACCGTAGCGGTTTTCGGCGCGCGGGTTCGGACCGTTGACCGGGGTTGGATCGCCACCAGCGTTGGGCTTGATGGCCCGGTTTTTGTTGTTGGTCAGCGCCACATAACCCTCAACGGAAATTGGGTTCACTGCGACCCACTCCGGGCGATCCATCGTGGTCGCTCCAACAGCAGAGGCCGCGATCCGTGTATGGATGGCGATCTCCGCATCGTCGGCCATGCCGGTGCTCTCAGGCGTGAGCGCGATCCAACGACCGGTTTGGTCATCTTCAAATTTGGCGACGTATAGCTGACCTTCGTCGAGCAGTGTCGAAGTGTCGCCGCCGGTCTGATAGGCTTGAGACGACACAAATTTGTACAGGAACTCACCACGTTCGTCGTCGCCCAAGTAGACGACAACACGACCGTCGGGTGCCAAGGCAACGGCAGCATTTTCGTGCTTGAAGCGACCGAGAGCGGTGCGTTTCACGGGCTTGGACGTTGGATCCGACGGGTCGATCTCGACGATGTAGCCGAACCGGTTCGGCTCATTGACGTTTTTGGACAGGTCAAAACGCTCGTCGAACTTCTCATAAGCGTAGCGACCAGCGGTCTTGATGCCGTAGCGGCCAAACGCTTCGGGCATAGGCGCGCTTTCATCAGTCGTGCCGAAGTAGCCGTTGAAGTTTTCTTCGCATGTCAGGTAGGTGCCCCACGGCGTCTTGCCAGCACCACAATTGTTCATCGTGCCGAGAACCTCGGTGCCGGTTGGGTCGGAAGGTGTTTTGAGCAGATCATGACCGGCGGCTGGACCGGAAAGGCGCATAGGCGTGTTCTGCGTGATGCGGCGGTTGAACGGGCTGTCGACCACGATGTCCCAGCCGCCCTCGCCTTCAGCCACTTCCATAACGGTAACGCCCTGAAGATTCTGAAGCTTCAGAACATCATCTGCGCTGGTGGGCACGCCATCCTCGTTCTGAACGAGGTTGAGCTTCGGGTTCACATATTCATGGTTCACAGCGATCAGTTCATGGCCGTTGACTGAGAAGTGCTCCATGCCATCAGTGTTTTCACCAAAAACGCGATCAGAGCTTTGGACTGATCCGCCGGTCGCCTGGTCGAGTTCAGGCGCGTCAGAGAAGAGCGGCTGGCCCCATTTGGCGACTGAATGCCATGAATAGCCCTCAGGCACGTGGACAGTGTAATCGGTCTGAATGGCAATGCCGTCGAATGCGAAGCGCGATGCGCCCGCCATGGCATGCGCTTTGCTGGAACCCAGCACGGACCCTGCGCCCATCACGGCTGCACCAGAACCGATGGCCAGAACGCCAGCGAGGAAACCACGCCGAGAAATCGCGCGTTCGACAACTGCGTCGAAACCATTGTCTTCAGGGCGTGGATCGTTCAGCTCATCCCACTCGTCCCAGCTCAGATCGGCTGTCTCTACGATATCCAACTTGTCCATTTTGCTCTCCCTCACGCCTTCCACTTTGGAAGACTTCGAAAGTGAGCGCTATCGACCGATTTTCTCGGGAGGGTGACGGTTCGGTGTCAGTTCAATGACAGTGCATAAACTGACAGGAAAGCCGCCGTACAAACGCATACAAGCACAAAGGGCCCGGCATTGCCGGGCCCCTTGCTCGCAAATGGGATCAGAACTGAAACTGCTATTCGGCAGCTTCGAACTGGTTCATCGTATTGTCTTCGCCGGCCGCTTTCAGGGCGGCGTCACCGGCAAAATACTCTTTGTGATCATCACCAATGTCGGAGCCGGCCATGTTCTGGTGTTTCACGCAGGCGATCTGCTGGCGGATTTCCTTGCGCTGAACACCCGCCACGTAGCCCAGCATACCGGCCTCGCCGAAGTACTCCTTCGCCAGATTGTCGGTCGAGAGCGCGGCGGTGTGATAGGTCGGTAGCGTGATCAGATGGTGGAAGATGCCGGCTTCACGGGCTGCATCGGCCTGGAAGGTGCGAATGCGCTCATCGGCTTCTGCAGACAGCTCGGTATCGTCATACTCGGCGCTCATGAGCTTATCGCGGTCGTAGGCCGACACGTCTTTGCCCTCTTCAGACCAGGCGTCGAACACCTGCTGACGGAAGTTCAGCGTCCAGTTGAACGATGGCGAGTTGTTGTAGACCAGCTTGGCGTTGGGGATGACCTTACGGATCTCGCGCACCATGGCGCCGATCTGGCCAACATGCGGCTTTTCGGTCTCGATCCAAAGCAGGTCGGCGCCGTGCTGCAGGGAGGTGATGCAATCGAGGACAACACGTGCCTCGCCCGTACCTTCCTTGAACTGGTAAAGGTTGGACGGCAGACGCTTTGGCCGGATCAGCTTGCCGCCCTGGTTCATCACCACATCGGACGACTTGAGGTCGTCCACTGTGACTTCCTCACCATCGATGAAGGCGTTGTACTGGTCGCCCAGATCGCCCGGGGTCTTGGAGTAGGCGATCTGCTTGGTCAGGCCAGCGCCAAGGCTGTCTGTGCGGGTGACAACGATGCCGTTGTCGACGCCCATTTCCATGAAGGCGTAGCGGCAGGCACGAACCTTCGCCAAGAAATCTTCGTGCGGAACGGTCACCTTCCCGTCCTGGTGGCCGCACTGCTTCTCGTCCGACACCTGATTTTCGATTTGCAGCGCACAGGCGCCGGTTTCAATCATCTTCTTAGCCAGAAGGTAAGTCGCCTCAGCGTTGCCAAAACCGGCATCGATGTCGGCAATCACAGGCACGACATGGGTCTGGTGGTTGTCAATTTCGTTTTGGATGGCCTTGGCTTTGACTTCATCACCAACTGCGCGCGCTGCGTCGAGATCGCGGAACAGACCGCCCAACTCGCGGGCATCGGCCTGGCGCAGGAAGGTGTAGAGTTCTTCGATCAGGGCTGGGACCGATGTCTTCTCGTGCATGGACTGATCAGGCAACGGGCCGAACTCGGAGCGCAGCGCAGCGACCATCCAACCCGACAGATAGAGATACCGGCCCTTGGTCGTGCCGAAGTGCTTTTTGATGGAGATCATCTTCTGCTGGCCGATAAAGCCGTGCCAGCAACCCAGCGACTGGGTGTAATTGGCCGGATCGGCGTCATAGGCGGCCATGTCAGCGCGCATGATGTCGGCTGTGTATTGGGCGATGTCGAGGCCGGTCTTGAACCGGTTTTGCAGGCGCATGCGCGCCACATATTCAGGGCTGATCGCCTCCCAAGGCTGACCATGTGCCGAGATGGTGCCAGCGGCATTCTCGATGTGGTTCTGATAGCTCATAGCGCTCTCCCAAGCTTGTAAAAGTCACAACTGGCGTAATGCTCTTGTGCTCGCCGCCAACGTTCTGGGAGGGTATTTACAAGGACTGGGCGGAGATATCGCCAGTTAGTCAGGCGTTTTGATGTCTTGCTGTTGTCAATTGTCGATGAAGACAATGTCATTTTGTAAATCTATGACAAAGAAAATCGGCCTGAAGTTGTCAAACCAAAACTGCTTGCGAGCTGGGCCAGCTTCGGGTCCGGACTTCCGGAGGTGAAGATTGCGCGGTCTATCGCTAGGCTCGGATCGCTGGTTCCAAGCTCGCCTGCAACGGCCCGTGCGCGGTGGGCAATTGCCTCGGCAGGATTGAGCCAATCCACCGGCCAGGGCGCGATCTTGCGCATCTGGTTGGCGAGAAATGGGTAGTGTGTGCAGCCGAGCACAATGATGTCGGTGCGCTTTCCCTCACGCTCGACAAAGCATGGCAGGACTTGGGTCTTCAGCGCGTCCATGTCTACTGAGCCGCCCGTCATGTAGGCCTCGGCCATCAATGCGAGGTCAGGCGCGCCGACCATGGTAACGTGACGCTCGCTGGCAAATTGAGCGACCAGATTGCGCGTGTAGGCACGGTCGACGGTCCCCGGCGTGGCCAAAACGGAGATGAGCCCACTGGACGTACGCTCAGCGGCTGGCTTGATGGCTGGAACCGTGCCCACAAAGGGCGTGGACCCAAAACGTTGGCGCAGGGGCTCAATGGCAATGGTCGAGGCAGTGTTGCACGCGATGATGCAAAGGCGCGGCCTGTGCTCGGCTATCAAGCGGTCAAACAGGCTGGTGATGCGATCGGCCAGGCGCTGTTCTTCCCAATCGCCATAGGGAAAACCGGCATCGTCGGCGACATAGATCAGCGAGGCACTTGGTAGTGACAGTCGCAGTTCTCTGAGGATCGAAAGCCCCCCGACACCACTGTCGAAGACGAGAACGCTCATCTCTTGTCGGGCCCATCGCGCCAGACCAAGAACTGGAGAATCTGAGTCCCTTCAGTGCTTTGCATCAGAGCTCGCATCTTTCAATTCTGATTCAACGCCTTGATCCTCTGATTCAGGTGCCGTCACCTGATGTCTTGCGACAGTATTCTTTTCGAACCGAGCGATGACGCCGCGCAGTGTCCGCACCTCTTGCTCGTTGAAGCGACCCTTGCCGAGAATCGTGCGCAAGTTGAGGCGCATCGTTTCGGCCTTATGGGGCGGGAAGAAATAGCCCACCTTGTCGAGCGCACGCTCCATATGTTCGTACATGCGCACCACATCGTCTTTCGGTGCGGGTTCGCCTAGATCAACCTGCGGCTGCACCCCCTCATCGCCGCTCTTCATCCACTCATAGCTCATGAGCAGAACGGCCTGAGCGATGTTGAGAGACGCAAACGCAGGGTTGACCGGAAAGGTTACAATCTCATCTGCCAGCGCAATCTCTTCGTTCAGCAGGCCGATCCGCTCACGGCCGAAGAGAATGCCGGCACCCTGCCCTTGTGCACTGCGCGCGCGCATCTCAGTCACACACTCAGTCGGACCTCTTACCGGCACCAGCATGTCGCGGGTGCGTGCTGTGGTGGCCGCAACGAAATTGAGGTCTGCAATGGCGCTCTCGACACTGTCGTGAAGCTGTGCGCCTTCGATCACATGATCAGCGCGGCTGGCGGCTGCCTTGGCGCGCCCATTGGGCCAGCCATCCCTGGGCGAGACGAGACGCAGGTCCGACAGACCAAAATTGGCCATAGCCCGTGCCACCATGCCAATGTTTTCGCCCAGTTGGGGCTCGACCAGTACGATGGCGGGCCCACCCGTGATCAGAGTTTTCGTGCCATTGGTTCCGGCCAAAATCAGTCCTCACTTACACCGATGGTCGCAGGGCTGAAGCGCCCGCTTCCACCTCGGTTCAATTGCAGACAAGGGGCAGCTTTGCTAGACACCGCGCAGCATTCTGCAGGGCGCTCAGCGTCAAAACTATCGAAAAAGGTTCGTTATTCATGGCCAAGATCAAGGTTGCCAATCCCGTTGTGGAACTCGACGGGGACGAGATGACCCGCATCATCTGGCAGTTCATCAAGGACAAGCTGATCCACCCCTATCTCGACATCGACCTCGAATATTACGACCTGTCGGTGCAGAAGCGGGACGAAACCGACGACCAAATCACTATCGATGCAGCCAACGCCATCAAGAAGCACGGTGTGGGCGTCAAATGCGCCACCATCACCCCCGATGAGGCGCGCGTTGAAGAGTTCGGCCTCAAGAAGATGTGGCGTTCGCCCAACGGCACCATCCGAAATATCTTGGGCGGCGTTATTTTCCGCGAACCCATCATCTGCAAAAACGTGCCGCGTCTTGTCCCTGGCTGGACGCAACCAGTGATCGTTGGCCGCCACGCCTATGGCGATCAATATCGTGCAACCGACTTCCGCTTCCCTGGACCGGGCAAACTGACGATGAAGTTCGTTGGCGAGGACGGCACAGAACAGGACTATGAAGTGTTCGATGCTCCCGCCGCCGGCATAGCCATGGGCATGTACAACCTGGACAAGAGCATTGAGGACTTTGCCCGCGCATCGCTGAACTACGGCCTCCAGCGCGGCGTGCCTGTCTATCTGTCGACCAAAAACACCATCCTGAAAGTCTATGACGGACGCTTCAAAGACATCTTCGAAGAGATCTACCAGGCTGAATTCAAAGAGAAATTCGACGAAGCCAAGATCTGGTATGAACACCGCCTGATCGACGACATGGTGGCTTCCAACCTCAAATGGTCCGGCGGCTATGTGTGGGCCTGTAAGAACTATGATGGTGACGTGCAGTCCGACACCGTGGCTCAGGGCTTCGGTTCTCTTGGCCTTATGACCTCTGTTCTAATGACCCCGGATGGCAAAACGGTTGAGTCCGAAGCCGCCCATGGCACCGTGACCCGCCACTATCGCCAGCACCAGAAGGGCGAAGAGACGTCCACGAACTCCATGGCGTCCATCTTCGCCTGGACCCGTGGCCTCGCCCATCGCGCCAAGCTCGATGACAATGCAGAACTGACCAAGTTTGCCCAGACACTGGAAGATGTATGCATCGCCACCGTGGAAAGCGGCCATATGACGAAGGATCTGGCACTGCTGATCGGCCCGGACCAGGAGTGGCTGTCGACCACGGGCTTCCTCGATAAAATCGATGAGAACCTGCAGAAGGCGATGGCTGCCTGATCACAGGGCGAGAACTGGAATTTAAGGCGGCGGGCTTGGCCCGCCGTTTTTCGTTGCGCTTATCCTATGGGGCACTCAAAGGCCCAGCACCTTCTTCACCGAGCCCGCCTCGCTGAAGGACCAGTCGATGGGCCGATTTTCCAGCAAGAACATAATCGAATTGGCCGGATCGAAATCCAGCCTTCGAAGGCGAGCCCGCATGTCGGAAAACAGAGCCTCTTTCTGAGCATCGACGCGACCACGCAGCAGCGCGATCTCGAAGACAATCGTATTGTGCACATCGCGTTCGCCCAGAAAACTTGGATGAAAGATCATGTCATCCGGCTCGTAGCGCGTAACGAGGCAGAAAAAGTCATCTGGATTGACGCCGCAGGTTTCCACCAGACTGGCGTGCAGTTCGTCATTGATGGCCCGACACAGGCTCGACGGAAGGTGTTTGGGCACATGAATTTTGTTAAATGGCATCTTCTCGGACCTCGACATCTGGAAGCCAGGGGTAACCCCTCTTCTCGAAACAGTTGTGCGGCGCTAAGCCTAAGTCATGAAGCTAGCGACATTCGACGCCATCTGCGGTGCTCTCCCAAAGTCTGAGATGGTCATCCAGTGGATGGGGTCCCACGTTTGGAAGGTTGGAGGCAAGGTGTTTGCGATCGGCGTTCCCCAACAGGAAAGCCCGGACGCACCCTGCCCCTTCACCATCAAGACAGATGAAAACGCGTTTGGCTTCTTGCGAGAGGAGGCGGGCGTTGGCCCCGCTCCTCACCTGCCTCGAGGCAACTGGCTGCGCTTTAGCGATTGGACAATCATCGCTAAA